>JAHDBS010000159.1 GCA_020630225.1 Anaerolineales bacterium
ACGCAGTGATAAACACAATCGCTTTGATATAAGGGTGATGAACAAAAGGGCGCGCAGATGCGGAAGATTGCATATAGAAATTATAGGTGGGTACTACAGCTCAAAAACTTAAGCACTAACCTTACTCAAAACGTTTGATGTGTTTAGTGATAAGAAGCGCTACCTAGCCGCAATCTCCAGTGCTTTTTCAAAAATGGCATCCAGCATGGGTTCAGAGAGGCGGCCAGTCTGCGTATTTTGCCGTGAGGCATGGTAAGTACCTAGAAGCGGAATGGCGCCGTCAAGTTCGATGAGCGCACCATGCCCAAATTTGGGTCTTGGCCGTGGGATTGCAATTCCCATTGCTCCGTACGTGCGCAGCATTTGATCAAAGGACAGTTTGCCTAAGGCCACAATCACTTTGACGTTTTTTAGCAGCGCTAGTTCACGCGGCAGGTATTCACCGCAAAACTCTGTCTCTTCACGGGTTGGCTTATTTGCAGGTGGCGCACAGCGCACAATGGCGGAATACCAAACGTCTGTGAGTTCTAAGCCATCGTCACGCTGTCTTGCAGTGGGTTGGTTCGCTAAGCTCATTCGCCAGAGCGAGCGTGCGAGGAAGTCTGAGGTGCCCATACCATCGGTGCCGTCGCCGGTAAATGGACGACCAGTGCGATTACTGCCGTGTGCGGCTGGCGCTAAGCCCATCACCAAAATGCGGGCATTAGGGTCGCCAAAGCTAGGAACTGGCAGCCCCCAGTAATCATCATCAATAAACTGCTTTTTCTTTTTTTGGGCAACGTCTAGGCAATATTCGCGCAGACGGGGGCACTTCTGACAGGCAATGACATCTGCTTTGAAGTCTTCAATTGCTTGTAAATTAGCTGTCGACATCGTTGAACGTCCAAAAACGGTTGATTACAAAATTCCAGACGGCAATCACACCAGTTGACACAATCTTTGCCAGAATGGTGCTTTGCGTTGCATTTGGGACAAACGGGATAAATAGCGGTTCAATCGCCACGACCAAAATCGTATCAATAGCAAGACCGGTGAGATTTATCGAGGCATATTGCGCAAATTGCTTCCAAATATTGTGCTTCGTTTCTGGAAACGTCCACCGCCGATTCCAGTAGAAGTTATTGACAATCCCAGCGGAGTAAGAAATGACATTAGCAAAGAGCGTTGCTAGTCCAAAGCTCTGCTTTAGAAACGCAAGAAGCGCAATATCAATGACCGTGCCACTTAGACCGACAATCGTAAACCGAAAGATGCGACGCAGCTCGGCATTTTGAATTAAGTTATTTTTCATACAACAGCAGTGATGAAGACTCCACCACCAACCCTAACAGTATGCCTGAAAACATGGGATTTTTGTTGACATTTGTCCTATGACTAGCGCCTGAGCGATACATCTACACCCAATGTGAGACCTGCTTCATAGACTCAATACGCATCCGCTTGCAGATAGTGTCAGTCAATTTAGGGAAGCGCTACAATTGATGAACACACCTCCACACTCTAAAGGACATTCTTATGAAACGCGCAATCATCGCAATTTCGATTATCGCTGCTCTTGCTACGGGGCTCTCTTTAGCCGGCGGTAGTAACGGTCAACAGCTCGCTAGTGGCCTTTCCGTATTTGCTTTGTGCATCATTGTTGCGTTTGCTATTCAGGTCATTGTCTTCATTCCGTCTTACATAGCGCGCACTGAAAAATTCTTTGACCTAACCGGCAGCGCCACGTTTCTAACAGTCATGATTGTGGCTTACCTGACGACCAATCCATATTCACTGCGAGATTGGTTATTGGGTGCAATGGTCAGTATTTGGGCGTTACGACTAGGCTCTTTTCTCTTTGAACGCGTAATGCGCGCCGGCCATGACAAGCGCTTTGCCGAAATTAAGCAATCGTTTCCGCGTTTCTTGGTAGCTTGGTTATTACAAGGAGCATGGGTCAGCTTTTCCAGCGCAGCTGCGCTAGCCGCGATTACCGCTACCAATACTCCTGAGTTAGGCGCGATTGGCATTATTGGGGTGCTTGTTTGGTTGTTCGGATTTGTCTTTGAGATTGTTGCCGATGCTCAGAAGTCACGCTTTCGGGCGCGAGCTGAAAACAAGAGCAAATTTATTACATCCGGATTATGGTCGCTCTCGCGTCACCCGAACTATCTAGGAGAAATTCTGTTGTGGATCGGTGTTGCAATTGTGGCGCTGCCAGCCCTAAGTGGATGGCAATATGTCACCTTGATCTCACCCGTCTTCATCACGCTCTTGCTTACCCGCATTAGTGGCATTCCAATGTTAGAGAACGCCGCTGATGAAAAGTGGGGCGGGCAACCTGACTATGAAGCATACAAAGCCAACACTGGCGTCTTAATTCCTGGCATTGGAAAAGGATAGTCGCATCCTGCAAGCCATTATTGTGTTTGGTGTGTCCGGCTGTGGAAAAAGCACGGTCGGACACGCCTTAGCACAGCGGTTAGGTATCCAATTTTTTGATGCCGATGATTTTCACCCGCCCGCAAATGTCGCAAAGATGCAGTCTGGCACGCCGCTGACAGACGCAGATCGCGCCCCTTGGTTAGCCGCCCTACATGCCCATCTTCAGCAACAACTAACTGCGCAACAAAGCTTAGTGCTAGCCTGCTCCGCGCTCAAACAACGCTACCGTGACCAACTACAAGGCAAACTAAACGCAGTAACCTTCATTTATTTGGAGGGCACATTCGATCTCATCTTAGCGCGCGTACAAGCTCGGCAAAATCACTTCATGCCAGCCAACTTACTCCAAAGCCAGTTCGATGCACTTGAAATACCCACGCCCACACAGGCTATTCACGTCTCAATTGACACAACTGTGGATAAGCTTGTGGATAACATCATCAATTTGTTGAAAACTTCTGTGGATTAGCTGTGTAAAGACTGTGGATTAATTGCAAATAGATCCCGTCGCGCACCTTTTATCCCGCTAAGCTTACTAGAACAAATGTTATAATCCACATATGGCAAAGACAAAAACCGCGTACGAATGTTCAAACTGTGGCCGCCGCTCGCCAAAGACTATGGGCAAGTGTCCTAAGTGTAATGAGTGGAATACTTACGAAGAAGTTGTAATTGCAGCGCCAACACCAGCCGCAAAAAAACGCGGTGGGTTTGGACTAGCACCGTCTAAGCCTCTGACCCTAAATGAAATTGAGGGTGACCCGGAAGCGCGCCTGTCTTTACCAATGCCTGAATTTGCCCGCGTATTGGGCGGTGGCATTGTGCCGGGTTCGGTTGTGCTCATTGGTGGTGACCCTGGCATTGGGAAAAGTACGTTGATGTTACAGTTGGCCGTGACCTTAGCAGAAAGCGGGGGGCCAGTGCTGTACGCTTCTGGGGAAGAGTCTGCGCGGCAGATCAAAATGCGGGCGATGCGCCTCAAAACAGAAGAGCAGAAATTCTCCGAAGGGCTTTATCTGGTCACAGAAACCGATGTCGAAACCATCATCGCGCACATGCAAACTACCAAAGCGCGGATGGCAATTGTTGACTCCATCCAGACGACCTACAGCCCGCAAGTCTCATCGGCCAATGGATCCGTCAGCCAAGTCCGTGAATGTGCCGCGCGGCTAACCGCGCATGCCAAGTCAACAGGCATGGCGCTATTCCTTATTGGTCACGTAACCAAAGAAGGTAACATTGCGGGGCCGCGCGTCTTAGAACACATGGTAGACACCGTGCTATATCTGGAAGGAGATCGGCACCATGCTTACCGCTTGTTACGCGGGGTTAAGAATCGCTTTGGTGCTACCTCCGAAGTCGGTGTCTTTGAAATGCGCGAAGCGGGAATGGTCGAAGTCGCGAATCCATCTGAGGCATTTCTAGCCGAGCGGATGGTGAATGCCCCTGGATCTTCCATTGCTGTCACCATGGAAGGAACCCGCCCATTACTAGTAGAAGTTCAAGCCTTAGCCACCCGCACCTCGTTTGGGAATCCACGGCGCACCGCCAATGGAGTCGACTACAACCGGTTGTTACTTGTTACAGCTGTGCTCACCCGTCGCATTGGGCTAAAGCTGTCTGAAGAAGATGTCTTTGTAAATGTTATTGGGGGACTTACCGTCCAAGAGCCGGCGGCAGATCTTGCTGTTGCCGCGGCAATTGCGTCATCCATGCGTGACGTAGCCATTCCCGCAGACCTGGTCATGATTGGGGAAATTGGCCTTTCAGGAGAGTTACGTGCCGTTAGCCAATTGACCGCCCGCTTGAAAGAAGCCGCAAAACTAGGCTTCCGGCGCGCCATTGTGCCACGCTTATTACGCCAAGCGGAGAAGTTTCCAGAAGACATTGAAGTCATTCAAGTAAGGTCAGTTCGCGAGGCGTTAAATCAAGCAATGAACGGCAAAAAGTAACAATCAATTCGCTTACATACTCTAAATAACGAGCCGGACGAACAGCAGTATATTTGCGCGAATTCTTTAGGAGACCGCTAAATACAGGGGTGTTTTTCTCGAATTGCTAGATTTCCAAATGTGGATAAGCTATCATCTAACTAATATTTTGGATTTTTGCCACGCCACAGTAACCGTCTTTGTATTTGTGAATTCGCGAAACCAAACGCTTTTATAAGCGCTAAACGCACCCTCAAATACGTATAGTTTTAGAACCAAAACTAAATAGAAGTCATTACAAAATACGCAACTCTAGTGCACTTTGCACATTAGGGTCTGCGCTTGTTTTGACGTCTTGAGAATTAGTGCATTATTGCGAACTGATGTCTCAAAATGGTTATAGCTATCCGCTGTGTTCACTGTGTCTTGCAAGACTAATTGTATTTACCTGTCTGGGGACTAAATGACACTGAGAACGAGTTTACAACTGCTAGGCGCATTGCTAGTAGGAATCATTGCAATTTCTGTGTTGCCAATGATGGGCGGAATGGCTTCGGGTTATGCTTGGGCAATCGCGCTCTTACTTTCAATTGTCGGCTTCTTCATCTCAGCCCCACTAGCAAAATCGCTCTCTACAGCACTCAATACAAAATCAGTAAATCAACTCCGGTTGTCTGGTGTTGGCTTGCTTGGTGGCTTGCTCGGTGCATATCTTTTGCAACCGATCCTAACTGTTCTGCCTGGTAACGCGGAAGCTTACACTGCATTACCACTAGCAATCATATTGGGCTTGCTTGGCGCCGCGCTATTTTTCAATCGCGACATCCCAGATACTATTCAAAGTACTCAGCCGGTTGCCAATATTCCAGTTACAGCTCCTGCAGAACCAGCTTACTATGCACTTTTAGATACCAGCGTCATTATTGATGGTCGCATTGCTGACATCTGTAAAACGGGATTTATTCAAGGCAAAATGCTCGTACCGCGTTTCGTCTTGCATGAATTACAGCATGTCGCCGACTCAGCCGATCCCCTCCGCCGGGGCCGCGGGCGTCGCGGGCTAGAAATCCTGAAACAACTACAGCAAAATCAGGAAACCCCCATTGAAATTACAGAACAAGATGTAAGCAATAGTGGGGAGGTCGATGCCAAGCTAGTCGCCCTCGGTAAACACTTGGGCATTCCAGTCATGACAAACGACTATAACTTGAATCGGGTGGCTGCTATTCAGGGGGTATATGTCTTGAATGTAAACGAACTCGCGAACGCCATCAAGTCAGTGTACTTGCCAGGCGAGTCGCTCAACGTCCGTGTCATACAAGAAGGGAAAGAGCACAATCAGGGGATTGCCTATTTAGATGATGGCACCATGATTGTGGTCGAAAACGGGGAACGTTACATCAACCGAAAAACAGAGGTTGTTGTCACAAAAATTCTGCAAACCGCTGCAGGCCGCATGATTTTTGCTAAGCCTATCTAACAAAAAAGCCGCTCATTGTGAGCGGCTTTTTTATTTAAGTTACTAAAAAAAAGATCATCAGCTTTCAGCTGGTTCTACAGCACGTGGCACGGCAGTAATGAACAGCTTAATTGCCGTTCGTTCAGAGCCATTAATCTCAACCTCTGTAAACACAGGTTGGCACGTGAGATCAAGCTGATCTTGCTCTAGGTAGCCTCTAGCAATCACGGTAGCCTTTATTGCCTGATTAACAGCGCCTGCGCCAATTGCCTGTACGCTAGCCGCTCCGTGATCGCGCAACATCCCCGCGATAGCACCTGCTACCGACGTAGAACGAGATGTCGCCGACACCTTGATTACATCCATCTGGTCTTCTCCCAAAGATGTTCCAGCGTTCAAAAAAGTAAATGAAGGCAAATGCGGTGAAAGCAATTAAAAATGCTGCTGAAAGCGCTGAAACAAAGCACAAATTCTTTCTAAAATTGAATTTGGTCTAATTTTTTGTCGTTGAATGGATGGGAGTGTTGGAATGATGTGGTGATTCCAAGCAAACAACAGTTATTTATAGTAACGGTCTTGATAGTACAAGAAAGCGATTATCCTGCCAACTGAACTTGTTTACCTAAATCAACCCCTAATTAGGAAAAAACAAGTACTAGAAGACTGAAACGACAGGTTGATAACGCCACACTTGCCGTGTTAAACAGGTAAAAATCGCTCTAAAGATTAACTCACAGAATCTGAGAATCATTTACGCATTCTGAATTCTTTAAGGTTTCAGACTCAAAAAAACAAATCAAAACAGACTCAGGAAAATATGGGGCGAGTCATACAACACCCCATATATACGGGACTCAAAATTTAGCAAAAACGTTCACAGACAAGCGTCTGAACTCTTTAAGTTTTTAAGTTCTTAAAATCTTTTTGAACTTTCCAGATTCCAACCTGACTCACCTTGCCGAGGCTATTTCTGTTTGCTACAATCTTGCTACGCTAGGTACCACCCAAAGCAAGTCATCAATCTTTGAAGCAGAAATAATTACCACAACTGTGAGCTTCAAGGTTAGAAATTGGATAATCCACCAAGTCTAATTTCTTCAAGATGCTTTTGGCCTAATAGTGGTTTTGTCGGTAAAAACAAACTTTTACCAACCTGTGACAAAACTCAATCACTCCGGTCGAAATAGGTATACCTTTCTTCTTTTTGACATTCTAAATACACAAATTTGCATCTGCCAGATGCTGCAGTTCTACTGCGTGTTTTAGGCTGTCTATTTGTGTCTCTACTTTTTAGAGCAAAAAAGAAGAAACAAAGCGACTTTATATATTAATGTGGGAGGGCGACAAAGCATATTTGTCGCAATTAGGTTTTTAGGCATGACCCCTGAGCAAATTTGGCAAGCTGTCCTTGGAGAATTAGAACTCCAGATGACACGCGCGACGTTTGATACGTGGCTGCGCGATACTCGAGTCGTAACGCGTGAAGGGGATAGATTCATTATTGGCGTGCCAACTGCGTACGTCAAAGACTGGCTTGAAAATCGATTGTCCTCAACGGTGGTACGGACAATGGCTGGCATTTGTGGCAAACGCGTTGAAGTCGAGTTTGTTATTCACAATCACTACGTCAATGACAGTGTTATTGACCCAACCGAGTTTGAACAGGAAGAACACGCGCCTGTTCCAGCTTTCCGCGCTCCAGCCCCAACAAAACCAATCCCAACGTTTGAAATCAAAGCTGAAGTTGTGCAGGGTGAAGCGCATCGCATCAACCCACAATATCGGTTTGAGAACTTTGTTGTTGGCACCAGCAACCGCTTAGCCCACGCGGCATCAATGGCAGTGGCTGACAATCCGGCAACAGCCTACAACCCGCTTTTCATTCATGGTGGAGTTGGGCTAGGCAAGACTCACTTACTACATGCCATTGGCAACCGCTGTGCAGACACGGGTCTTTCAGTGTTATATGTGTCTTCAGAAGAATTCACCAATGACCTGATCAACGCCATCCGCTCGCACACAACAGAAGAATTCCGCGAAAAATATCGCCAAATTGACGTCCTCCTAATTGATGACATCCAGTTTATTGCTGGGAAGGAATCAACGCAGGAAGAAATGTTCCATACGTTCAATACGTTGTATGGCGACAGCAAGCAACTGGTGTTCTCGTCTGACCGCTCACCAAAAGCATTGGTGACCCTGGAAGAACGTTTGCGTTCACGTTTCGAATGGGGCCTTACGGCTGACGTTCAAGCACCTGACGTTGAAACACGCATTGCAATTCTGCAACAAAAAGCAGAAGTCCAACGGCGCATTATTCCAGCTGATGTCATTGAATTGCTCGCACAACGCGTGAAAAGCAACATTCGGGAATTGGAAGGGGCATTCAATCGCGTTATTGCCCACGCGGATATTCTCAACCACCCGTTAGATACCAACACCGCGCAGCACGCCATTAGCGACCTGATGCCAAATCGGCAAGCGCCAACAATTGAGAGTGTGTTGAAACAGGTTGCCCGTTACTTCGCAATTTCAGTAGATGACTTACAAAGTCGCAGCCGTAAACGTGCCATTGCAGTGCCACGCCAAATTGCGATGTACCTGCTCCGGACAGAGACAGAGCTATCGCTACCGCAAATTGGCAAAGGCATTGGCGGTCGTGATCACACCACAGTGATGCATGGGATCGATAAGATTGAGGCCAACATTGATCTCAATTCAGATCTGAAACGCGACGTCTTGTCTATCCGCGATGCGCTCTATCAATAACGGATTCTCATAATCTGAGATAGACCGAAAAAATTAGCCAAATCGAGAGAATCTAGCCCCCATATATGGGGGCTTTTATTTTAAAGGTTAAGTCTCAATAACAGACCTCAAACGATCTTCATAGCCAAAACCTGTGGATAACTATGGATTACCTGTGGATAGATGTGGATAAATGTGGAAAAAGAGCAAAGTTATCAACATGCCAAATTTTGATGTGGAAATTGCTAGTCCCATATATGGGGGGTAAGAGAGTCCTACGCCCAATTATCAAACGGTTGCAAAATGTGTGGAAAAGTTATTTTGAATTATCCCCAGTTGTCCACACGGTTACACACAGGAAAATGCGTTCTAATAGAGCTTTTTTCAGGTCAGAAATGGGATTTACAGAATACAGCCCCCACATATGGGGCAGAATTTTTAAAACTGGCGCATTTACCCACTTTTCCACAGGCCCTACTAAGACGACTAACAATAACTATTATTCACAAGAAAGAATATCTTTTAAATTAATTACTCCACAGCTCTCTCAACTCTCAACTCTCAACTCTCAACTCTCAACTCTCAACTCTCAACTCTCAA
>JAHDBS010000160.1:0-5402 GCA_020630225.1 Anaerolineales bacterium
TAATTGGCGAATGATTAACTGCACTCCCATTAACCATTCAGCAATTCAACAGTTCACCAATTAAGCATTCCCCCGTTAGCTTGCAATGCTGTTGGGGCCAATATGTCCTGCGATTGCAAAGCGGCTGGCTTCCCAAGTTGGATGTTCCATAGAAACTGGTGTAATCCGGTGATGACATGCACTAGGAAACAAGACAATCGAATTATGCTGACAGGTAATTTTTGTGTAGTGCCCACTATGGATGGTGTCTGAATCAGCATCTGTATCATAAAGAATAAAGTCACCACCTTTAAACGTCTTAGGGGTCTGAAAAAGATAATAAGCAAAGCTGATTGTATACAAGCCATCTTGGTCATCACGATGCACACCACCAAAGCCATTTTGTTGCGTAACCGCCGCATGGAGGTCAACGGTTGTTGGCGAAAACGGACGCACCCCAAAACTGTGACAGAGTTCAGGGAAGAGCTGGCGAATGTGCTGTCTAAATAACTGCTTAACGTCAGACGGGAGATTGATCGTTTCCTGATTGCGAACACTTAAATCGACCTTCCAAGCGTAATCGTCAGCGTCAGATTTACGCCCAAAAATCATTGCTGTTTGAAACTTATGTTTATGTTCAAGAATGGTCGCAAATAGCTTGGAAGCGTCTTCTGCCTCTAAGAAATCTGGAATTTGGACAAAGGGGGCGGGCCAAATTGGGTCTTGGGCAGCAACCGTTCGGGGAGCAGTCCTCAAGATATCAAACAGGTAGTTCGCTTTGGCGTCTTGGGAGTCAATTTGCAAGAGTTGCTTGCACAACGGTAGTATCTTATCGAGTTGACCTAACCGACGATAAAAGTCAATGAGTTTGTGAAGTATGGACGCGTTGTTTGGAGACTTAGCACGAAGACTTTCTAGCTGTACAATCGCATTTTCAGCAAACATTTCAAGTAAGTTATCGTCAAGTTGTTTTTGGTTCATAGCCGACTTTTTATTCACACACGCTGTCTCTAAAACCCAGCGGCTTTAGCGCTTGGATACAATTCACAAAATGCGTTCGTTGTAGAGTCCACGCGCAGTTGAATTGGAATTTCTCCGTCAACATTCTTACTGGACGCTATTCCATTTGTGAGCAAACTAAACCGCATCTTGATAATAAACTGGTCTATAGTGTCGGGAACGTGACCTTTGCTAATAATTTGCAACATCTTTAATGGCTCATGCTGCGCGATACAGTTAGGAAGCTTATTCAATAAATGGCAGGTTAAAGTTGTTCTAGAGCACGACAAGCCAGTAATCAACGTTGTTCTATTGCTCATTTGGATCATTATTTGTCGCGAAAGTAGCGACTGTTACATAGGCGTGTCCATCACCACCCACAACATAGAACTTGCCTGCCCGCACCCAAGCATGGGCTACATCTAAATCATTCATTACTTTCGGTTGTACACCAAAATACACCGTACATGGGATGCCGGCCTTGCATAACAACCGTTGGGCAACAAGTGCCTGCGGAAAACAATTGCTGGTCCATGGTGTATATTTGGCCGCAGTTCGAATGCACCAAGCGATGCGCCGCGCTGGCCACTTTTGCGCCGCGAGTAAAGGTGCTACTGGTGTTATGTGTTGAGCTACTCCCAACCGCTCTGCAATGTGCGTAAATGGACGCCGTTGTATTGAAAGTGTTGCCAAGCCCAAGCGGGCATACGCCATACATAGCAATGGGAGGTCACGTCGCCGCTTTATCAACGTTTGGAGTTTTGAAAAGAATTTCAATAGCAACAAATCCTTCGACTGTGCCGATCATAACTTAAAATGAGCACTGTGTTTCTATATACATCATACGAGCTTGTCATTCAAAGTGACATTGAACTTCCGCAATTGCGCAACGTCTCTTATACTGAAGATGTAGACGTTGTTATTCAAACTTGTAATGACATTAAAGACTTGAATGCGCCAACCGCCACATTTGGGTTATGGCAATCGACAGCAACCGAATTTTTGTTAGACGTTCCTCGTGTTGCACGCTTTCTAGTCAGTCAGGGGCGGTTCATATCAATTGCCCCGGATTCATCACCTCCAGACGTTGACCAGATACGTTTGCACCTACTTGGGTCTGTGTTTGCCGCTTTGTTGCAACAGCGCAGCCAGTTTGCACTTCATGCAAGCGCCGTATACAGCCCCAAAGGCGCGACATTATTTGTTGGACGTTCAGGCGCTGGTAAATCTACACTTGCAACGGGGCTTGGACAACGCGGCTTTCCTCTTATTTGTGATGATATTGCTGCCATTCAATGCCCTGAAGATGCAACACCCCATGTATTACCGGCAGCTCCCCTGACCAGAATTTGGCGCGATTCAGCGGAACAATTAGAAATACACGTGAAGGCTAAGCAGCGGGTCCGTCAAGCGCTTGAAAAATACTACACACCCAGCGTAGCATTTCAGGCTAAAGTTGCCCAAATTCAGCATATCGTGATTCTGGGGACTACCAACATTTCAGACTATGAATTACACATGTTGCCTCAAACAACTGCAATGCAATATCTACACCGCTTTACATATCGTAAGCGTTACATTGCAGACCCAATGCGCCGTCAAGCACACTTTTTGTGGCTTAGCACTATCGTAAAGTCAGTCACAAGTCATCAGCTCAAACGTCCACTACACAGCGTAACGATCCCGCAAACGCTCGACTTCATTATGGAGAGTAAACTAATTTAGAACTCGGAGAATTGAATAAAACCTCACTATGCTAACTTCTCAATTTTCACATATCTCAAGATGATTGTTTCTCACAAACATAAGTTTATTTTCATAAAAAATCAGAAAACTGCTGGTACTGCTGTAGAAATCGCTCTTTCTCAATTTTGTGGTCCGGATGACATCATTACGCCTATTTTTAGCCGCGACGAAAGCACTAGGAACAAATTAGGCTATCCCGGCCCTCAAAATTATTACGTACCACTTTCTAAATATTTCCCTAGTGATATTTGGAGACTTGTGCGATATCGGCGGCGTAAGCACTATCGAACACATGCATGGGCAACAGAGATTCAAAGTTATTTAGATAGTGAAGTTTGGGAAACGTATTTCAAGTTTTGTTTCGAACGTAATCCGTGGGACAGAGTTGTCTCAGGCTACTATTGGAAATACCGAACCGAAGATCGGCCGCCTATTTCGGACTATGTTCAGTCAGGCCAAATGAACGAGCTAAAGGGATACGATCTATATACGGAGAAATCAGAAATCGTGGTTGATCGCGTTTTCCGCTATGAAGACATGCCAAATGCATTACGTGAAATTGGGAAAATACTAGACCTTCCCAAGCCCATAATCTTACCTGTAGCAAACTCTGGTTTTCGGCCCAAAGAATGCCATTACCGGGATATTTTGTCCGACGCCGACCGTAAAAAAAATCGGCATTATGTTTGCGCGTGAAATCGCACTTATGGAATATGAATGGTAAAGCCGATTGCACTTAAGTGGATATCCACTATCCGTCTGATGAGGAATTCAGCTTGTCTATAATTTGGTTGGCGTCTTATCCCAAGTCTGGCAACACTTGGGTACGTGCATTTCTAACAGCATACTTACATTCAGAACGACCGCTTGATATTAATGCGCTGCTCGGCGCAATGCATGGTGTCTTTCGCGAAGAGATTGATGACTTACTCGGTATTTCATCTGCCAACTTAACGGCTGCAGAAGCCCAAAATCTGCGTCCTACTATTTTTCGTAGCATTGCTGCAACGTCTATAGCTCCGTTTTTCATCAAAACGCATGACATTTATGGCTTAACTCCTGATGGCATGCCTATTTTCCCATCTGACGTTTCACTGAGGGCTATCTACATAATCCGCAATCCTCTTGACGTTGTAATTTCACTCGCGCATCATCAAGTTATTTCGATTGATGCAGCCATTGCTCAGATGGCAAACGAGTCCTACGGCGAACCACAAGGCATCCACAGGCTTTCAGCACAAATTTGGCAACACTGGGGCAGTTGGTCTGCGAATGTCAAAAGTTGGCATGAACAACAAAACATCCCTGTTGAAGTCATTCGCTACGAGGATCTACTTGCTACACCAGCACAAAGCTTCAAACACCTATTAAGTGCCGCAGGCTTAGAGCATAATGCATACCGATTTCAACATGCCCTCAAGGCAAGCGACTTCAGTGCACTTAAGACCCAAGAGCAACAAACCCACTTCAGAGAACGCAATCCCAGCGCCAAATCTTTTTTCCGAGCAGGCACTTCAGGACACTGGCGCAAAAGGTTAACATCCGTTCAAATTAATAAGGTTAGCGCTCAGCATGAACCCATAATGAGAGCACACGGATATCTACCTTAAGTGCTATTTCATTTGGCATTATCTTTGCCGCAATAATGGTAGATTTATACAGAAGTAGCCCCATACTTCTAAGTAGGTGCTATACAAAATTCTGATCTAGTTCTGGTATTATTAGAGCAGAATGACAGCTAAGATCACATTACAGACACGCGTCACGCGTCATGACAGCATATTGTTTACTGAACTAGAAGACGCCGTTATGATGATGAGTATTGACAATGGTGAGTATTACAATTTATCCGCTGTTAGTGCTGACATTTGGAAGACGCTTGAAACGCCTCAACTCGTCCAGGCAATTTGTGAGCACCTGATGCAAGTCTATGAGGTGGATCAGGGAATTTGTCAAAACGAGACAATTGCTTTCATACAAGACTTACACAAATTAGGAATGGTGACACTAACATGACCAACACAAACACCACACAGCAAACTTCTGAAACAACGCAAAAGCCCGAAAAAAAGCGCTGGCGCAAGCCAGAAATTGAGGTTGTTGCGCCTGTAAAGCGTACTGCGGGTGGGCCAGGCACCTTTAACTCTCCCGGGGACAACCCAGCGTACGCGTCTTAGCTAAACAGTGACGGTCTTCTAACAACTTACTTTTATTTAGACCAGCTCTAAAAGTTTCAAAAAGACAGTTTTATGGTGACGCAAGCTGTCTTTTTTAGCTTAAGTAGTTTTTAGCGGCAACAATCCCTTGTTACTTACGTGATTGTTCTTCCAAGACGGCTTGATCAGCATACCCTAAGAAATTTTTCATACCCCCAAGGCATCTTAAAGCTTCCATTCCCCTGGGCAAGCATTCGAAAACGAAATTGCACCTTATTTGGCACCGTTATACTCAATCAATCTGACGCCCTAATTACTAAATTAGCTCGTCAGAACAGATGCCAAATTGACACGCCTTCCGCACACCAACTTGTACTATGGAGCTATTTTGAATGGGGGGTCGAATGCGTTAATCACCTTAATGGTGATTTTGCATTTGTAATTGTTGACGAAGAACAGAAAAATATTTTCTGCGCACGGGACCATATCGGCATTAGTCCGTTTTATTACACGCTTACCAAT
>JAHDBS010000160.1:5502-9145 GCA_020630225.1 Anaerolineales bacterium
AATAGACCAATCCCCCAACTCTATTCGTGGGACCCTCCGCCGACAGATGAAAACGCATCGTACTGGACTTATGACAACCTGCGCTCCTTAGGTGTACAGCTTAGGCAAGACATCCAGTACTTTACATTGACGCCCGGCAAAATACAGCGTTTCTTTAGACTGCATGCGTTGCAGCAAGCTGTGACCAGCAGTCTTATTCAAGAACAAGATATTCTTGAACACGCCCATCAACAAGGTGTTGACACTATTCTGTCTGGCTGGGGCGGGGATCATTGTGTTACACACCGTGGAGCCGGTGCACTTTGGGAAGCATTCTATCGCCGTAATTGGAGTAGTGTTGCCACTCTGGTGGCAGCACACAAGCAAAGGTTTCCTCGTTATCTTTGGGGAGAGCTAAGACATGGTTGGCGAGTATACAGTGGAACATATGTAGTTCGAAATAAAAAACGTCACGCTAACCCACTATTTCTTGCACGGACCCAATACTTACCGACAATTTTGCCAGCAGGCCCTCGTTTGCAGCAAATGCAGGCTTGGGCATTAACAGATGGTGACATTATTGACCGCACAGAAGCATGGGCGCAGAGTGCAATGCCCTATGGCATTGTCTATCGTTACCCCTTATTGGACAAGCGTTTGCTCGAATTTGCACTAGGCTTACCACCAGATCAAATTGTCCGTGGGCAACATACACGCTGGTTGGTACGTCATGCGTTTGCAACCATTATGCCACCGCATATTGCATGGAATCTAGATAAATCAGACCATATTCGCAGCCAGCACAGTCGCGACGTGCTCGGCCAAGCTGGGCCTCAATTAGTACAGCTACTCCGCAAACAGCAAGGGGCCATGTGGGGCGAGGAATACGTCAACGTCCCAGCGCTAATTGCTTATTTAGAGTCAGACAAATTTGCAAAAGTGCCGCGTTTAGGTAAAGTACGTAATGCGTTGCATGTCTTAGACTTTGCCTAAGCAAGACATTGTTTCGAGTCACTGCCATTATTGAACGTCAAGTTAAGCGTCAATGTTTAGCAGAGCAATTGCATCTAAATTCTTGAAGAAGTATGGTGTGTACGCCCAAAACATCGTCATTCTGACCGCGAACGACGAATCCAACGGTAAAAGACAAGAGAGTCGCGGGAATAATCTCGACTTAGTAGCTAAGAATCGCTTGACACACAGACGAGAACCCAGCGGCTGCACCTTACCTACGGACGACGACGCTCAGGGCAGGCTGCGCTCAGGTTGACGAAATTCAAGGCAATTGCAGAGAAAATAAGATGCAATCGCCCTGCAATGTTTAGTTAGCCCCTTACTCCATCAAGCAATATCCAAAGGCGGTTAATATTGGCATGTGCAACTTGAAATAAGCTGTAAGCTGCGCAATCTGTTCTTTCGTAAGCCGTGCAATTTGGTCAGCATTCATGTTACGCAGGGGTTCGTTATATAGTCCCTTTACCGCCACTGTTTGGCTCAAATTGAGATCAATTAGTGTTGGGACTAACCCCTGAATTTTGGCAGCAACAGCAGTTGGATCGGCACATAACTGTTCATATGTAAAAAATACGCCATCAGCCGAATAGGCGGCAATATTCCGTTGCTGCTGTTGTAAGCAAAATATGACATGCTCAGCCGCGACCTGTAGCAGATTTGAACGACTAGACTTTAGCCGTTTCCGGCGGCGAAAAATCCCTTCTACTACTGCGTACGGGTTACGCGTCATAAAAATGAATTTTGAGTTTCTAAAATTGTCTTTTAGACGCTGCACATCAAGTAAAAAAGGTGGCGAGCTTGTAACAAAGACCGTTGCCGTAGGCGACTGGCTACTTGCTTGGAAATACCAAGCTTTCTTGCTAATGTTCCAGTCATACGCAGTATCATCACGTAATGTTGCTAACCAATGCCGTTCAGTACTCCAAATTAAGTGCGCACCAATACTAGTTGCGCTGGGGCCTACAAATCCAGACGTATGCTGGCCTTCTTTTTGTAAAGACCACACGTGTTCTGAAAGACTGATAGCATTTCGTAAGAAAGTAGACCCGCTATTATTAGGACAGATAATAAATAAATGAGTACCGATCTGCTGTACGAGGTTGTATTGTGCGCCGTAGTGAAGACTCATAACTGTTGCCAACGGTGCCTAAGGTGTAGCACTTGCGCACACTGTAAATATGCAGCAAGCCACTGTTGAAAAGCCAGCAAGTCCGTCTGTTCTGCAGTCAGACCCGACACTATTTTCGTCAATTCCCAAGGTTTTATTGGTCGGTTATAGTGGATGGTTTGCGCCGCGCTTAAGTGACATTGGTGGTGCTCAGCTAAGACTTCCTTATGTCCAAGCAAATAACACGTTGCTGGTGCAAGCAACGTTTGAACGCCAGAAAACTTCAAATTTAGCACGAGTTGATCTAAATGTTCAGTTTGAACGTCTTGCCATGTCTCTGGCACAAGCATTTGGACTAAATGTTGATAATTTTCAAGTGTGCAAAAGGCTTGGTCAATCAACATAAATCCAGAACTAAAGGTGTCAGTGAGCGCGTCCAGCGTGTGGCCCCTCTGTTCTGGCTTAAATGTCTGCCGATTACGTGATAGCCCATGCAGTGTTGCCCCATCTGCGACTGCACCAAATAAAGCATCTGTCTCAAAAAGCAGTTGTACAGAAGCTTTAAACAATATGTCGCTATCGCAATAAAATACTTTGCTGTAGTTAGAAAGCTTGAAGATTTCAATCACATACAGTCTAGCTATTTTGCCCGAAAAATCTGGAAATACGTCTTTTAATGCCTCCAACTGAGACTGCAACGTGTTATCAACCTGCACAAATTGCAGTTCTGGCACTAGTGTCACTAAAATCTGTTGTGTTTCAACTGATAAACTGTCATATAAAATAACAATATCTCCATTAAACCAACGGTTATGTTGCTGAAAAGAATGGAGAGTCACCAATGTACCTGCCAAAAACGACTCGGTGCAAATTGTTACAAAGCAAAATTCTTTTGACGCACTCATCATTATTCAAACTTTAGTTGAGATTAGATAATGACACAAGATATACAAACACTCACTCCAGTTGAAAAGCCTTACACTATTCGTGAGCTAGGCGCTGTTGATCCAACGCCCCTAAAAAATATTGTGCAGCGGCTTTCTGACCAAGTATGGGAGCGTGAAGACGAACGCAAAGAAAACAACTTCTTTTGCTTTCATCATACGCAGCATATTGTGTTTCGCTTTACAGGGGGTAATCGGGATCATCGTGAGTTTTATGCGAACCCAATTTGGGAGATGTTTAAGCCAATTCTATTGCCTATTATGCTACAGGTCGTCAAACCTTATGAGTTTAGTCAACCTGAGTTTCCGAAAGCGATGCTAGCGCGTTTGGAAGCAGGCCATATTATTGACCGACATGTTGATGGCGCTGGCTCTAACCTGCACACACACAAAATTCACATTCCGCTTTATACCAATCCGCAAGTGCAATTTCTAGTGCGTGACACACCTCATTTTATGGCAGAAGGGTTTGCCTATGAAGTAAACAATATTGTGCATCATGAAGTGCGCAATAACGGGTCCTCTGACCGTATTCATTTTATATTCGAAGTCTTCAATGCATCCCCAACGGCATAGCGGGTTGTTTTTTTATTCCATA
>JAHDBS010000161.1 GCA_020630225.1 Anaerolineales bacterium
CGCACGAACCGCAGCCGTTGTCTTGGAATCAGCAAGCGCTTTGGTTCTTGCACGAGATGATTCCGCTAGACAAATCTTTCAATGTATCTGGTGCAGTGGAGTTGCAGGGCGACTTAGCTGTTTCCGCATTAAACGATGCACTACAACAGTTAATTGAGCGGCATCCTGCGTTGCGGGGCACGTTCAAAACCGTCAACGGTGTTCCCTCACAGGTGTCATTGCCAGCTTTGGCGCCACCGCTGACGGTAATAGATGCGTCAGCATGGCCGCAATCAAAGTTAGATGCTTACCTAGTAGATGCTGCATTTCATCGTTTTGACTTGGTCAATGGCCCAATTTGGCATGTCCATTTGCTCAAAAGGACGCCAGATACCCACGTATTGTTGCTTGCGATGGATCACATCATTGGGGATTTGTGGTCACTTTCTACTTTGATTGGTGATCTACAGGCATTCTATGCCGCTGCGCGGGATGGTGTGGCTGCAGACTTGCCACCCATTGAAGTTAATTATCCAGACTTTGTGCATTGGGAACGTGAACTTTTGGCAAGCGAACAGGGCCAAAAGCAGCGCTTGTATTGGGAGGAACAACTCATTGGTAAGCTGGAACCGCTCAACTTGCCAACCGACTTCCCGCGTCCACCAGTGCAGACTTATGCTGGTGATTTGACGAACCTTAGTGCCAGCAAAGACTTAGTGGATAAGTTAGCTGCATTAGGTCGCGCAAATGGCGCAACGCTTTCAATGGTCCTGATGGGTGCCTGGCAAATTTTGCTACATCGCTATGCTGGGCAAGATCGGTTTGCTGTCGGGTCCGTGCTAACAGGGCGCAACCGATCTGAAGTACAAAATGTAATTGGGTACTTTATCAATCCGGTTGCGATGCTTGCTGATTTCAACGCTGAGATGACCGTGAATGATGTGCTTGCGCAGGTGACTCAAAATACGTTGGCAGCTTTTGAGCATGGCAA
Organism: Anaerolineales bacterium; assembly: GCA_020630225.1. Lineage (GTDB taxonomy): Bacteria > Chloroflexota > Anaerolineae > Anaerolineales > UBA6668 > JAHDIM01. The sequence goes on from JAHDBS010000161.1 coordinate 971, forward strand.
CTTCCCATTACCAATGTTGGCTCAGCAGCTGCAATTAGATCGTGATCCAAGCCGACCGCCAGTCTTTGAAACGATGTTCATTATGCAAAAGGCGGCTGGCGCTGGTGAGACGGTCAGTAGTTTTGCGCCCGGAATGCCACAAACAACTGTGGAGATGGTTGGGCTACAAGTACAGTCACTGCAATTGACGGAAATGCCGGCGCAGTTTGACCTAACCCTTATGGCAGCCGAAACCCAAGCAGGTCTTGCGCTGTCGTTACATTTCAATGCCGATCTGTTTTTGCCTGAAACCGCGACGGATTTATTAGCGCATTTCGTACAGATTTTAGAAGGGATGGTGACGCAACCAGCAGATCGCATTGCTGCATTGCCGCTTCTGGCTCGTGGCACTCAAGCACAACAGCTAGCGGCGTTCAATGCAACGCATATGGACTATCCTGTGGACCAGTGCCTGCATCAATTGGTTGAGGCGCAAGTTAAACGGTCTCCAGATGCTATCGCCGTGATTGCTAGTGATGAGACGCTGACCTATCGTGAGCTTAATCAACGTGCTAATCAGTTGGCGCGTGAACTAAAAGCGAATGATGTTCAGATTGGTGCATTGGTAGGCGTGTGTGTGACGCGACAAGCGTCAATGTTAGCCGCGCTATTGGCAGTCATGAAATGTGGCGCAACCTATGTGCCGTTAGATCCAAATTTCCCTCAAGCTCGGTTGGCGCTAATGTTGGCAGACGCCCAGCCAGCAATCGTCTTAGTTGATGGTCAAACTGCATCGACACTGCCAACCACGGCTGCGCAAATGGTGCGAGCAGATGTCAGCTATGCACACTCAGCTCGGAATCTGCCAACTAAAACCCAGTCAGATGCTGTCGCCTATGTGATTTACACCTCAGGGTCTACGGGAACGCCCAAAGGGGTTGCTGTAACGCAACGCAATTTGGTGAATTTTGTGACAACAATGCAGCAACGGCCAGGCTTGACTAAGGCTGACACGTTACTTGCGGTTACAACGCTATCGTTTGATATTGCTGGGTTAGAGCTATATTTGCCGCTTGTCACAGGGGCAACAGTTGTGCTGGCTGACCAAGCGCATGATGCCGACGTCTTGCAACAACAGTTGCTTGCGCATGATGTCACTGTAATGCAAGCAACACCGGCAACGTGGCAACTGTTACTCAATGCTGGTTGGCAGGGCAAAGACAATCTGAAAATTTTGTGTGGTGGTGAGGCTTTACCTCAGCAGCTTGCAACTGCGCTGCTGCCAAAGTGTGCTGAGCTTTGGAATATGTATGGCCCAACAGAGACCACCATTTGGTCAACGTGTGCCCAAATTACCGCTACCGAGCAACCGATCACCATCGGGACGCCGATTGGAAATACGCAGCTCTACGTCTTAGATAGTAATCTAGCGCCAGTCCCAAGCGGGGTAGTAGGCGATCTTTACATTGGTGGGGATGGGGTTGCCAATGGCTATTGGCAACGATCAGACCTCACAGCAGAACGATTTTTACCAAATCCATTTATCTCTGATGTAACGGCGAAGCTTTATAAAACAGGTGATGTTGCCCGTTTTGACCGCGAGGGTAATCTTATTTTCCTCGGGCGTAGTGACCATCAAATCAAGCTGCGTGGCTATCGGATTGAGCTGGGCGATATTGAAGCTGCACTTAGCTCAGTCGCAGGTATTGATCAAGCCGTAGCGATTGTGCGGACGGATATTGGCACAGAACCAATGCTTGTTGGGTATTACACCACCGTGGCAAGTCTTAGTGTGTCTGAAACAGCAATACGAGAACAGTTGCGGGAGCATTTGCCAGAGTATATGGTGCCAACGTTGCTCATGGCGTTGCCAAAATTGCCGCTTACCCCAAACGGCAAGGTAGACCGCAAGGCCTTACCAGTCCCGAGTCAAGAGCGCCCAGACTTGCATGCGGCCTACGTCGCACCACGCAATGACACCGAGCGCCAAATAGCAACGTTGATGCAAACGATCTTGGGACTGACCGAGGTTGGCATTCACGATAGCTTCTTCGATTTGGGCGGCACCTCTTTGACTGCAACACGTTTAGCCTATCAGGTGCGTGAGCAGCTCACAGTCGATTTGCCGCTTCGTACAATTTTTACTAGCCCAACTGTCGCAGAGATCAGTACAGCAATTGCGCGTTTAGAAGGCGCTGAGGTTTTGGACGGTGCTGAAGAGACAACAGTTGCCGATCTCAATACTGATGCTGTGCTGGCTGATGATATCCAAGCCACTGATTTGCCTAACGGAAACTGGACTACTCCAAAGCATGTATTTGTGACTGGCACGACAGGGTTCTTAGGCGCGTTTTTAGTGCGTGACCTGTTAGAGATGACATCTGCAACGCTGCATTGTCATGTGCGTGCGCGTGATGCTCAAGCCGGTATGGCGCGGATCCAAAAGAATTTGGAGCACTATCGCGTTTGGCTGCCTGACTATGCTGCGCGGATAGTGCCAGTGGTAGGCGACCTTGGTAAGACCCGGCTAGGTATTGATGCTGAGACGTATAGCGCTTTGGCTGAAACCGTTGATGCGATCTATCACAATGGCGCAGTTGTCAACTTTGTGTATTCCCGGCATACGATGCATGGTCCAAATGTGCTGGGCACTGAAGAGATCCTGCGTTTGGCTGCAACAACAAAGCTCAAGGCTGTTCATTATGTGTCGACCTTGGCAATGCTCCACACTGGGCGTCCAGATGAAGGCCAAGTGTTCTTTGAAGACACAGATCACGATGCGAACGGCGTGCCGTTTGGCGGCTATGCTCAAAGCAAGTGGATTGCTGAAAAGCTTATTCTAGCTGCATCTGCACGCGGTATTCCGGCTGGAATTTACCGACCCGGATTGATCGGTGGGGATAGCCAAAGCGGGGCGTTCAATTCTGGCGACCTGATGTCTAGCTTGGCGCAAGCGTGTGTCACAACTGGCATCATCCCTGATATGGATGTGATGGTTGATATTGTGCCTGTCGATTATGTCAGTCGTGCGCTAGTGCATATCTCGCTCAATGCTGGGTTTAATGGCAAAGCTTTTCACTTGTCTAATGAGCATCGGGTGCATTTTAGCGAAATGCTGGACTACATGGAGCGTTATGGCTATCGCGCAGAGCGTAAAAATTACCGTGAGTGGGGCGAGTCACTAAGTAATTTGGCTGCTAGCGCCGGACAAGGGATGGACACTTGGGGGTCGTTCTTGCCATTGCTTGAAGAAACCAATGCAAAGATGGCATACCTGCCAGCCTTTGACTTTACGAATACAAATGCGGCGCTCGCTGGAACAAACATCCGCTGTGCGCCATTAAATGAGACGCTGATGCAGCGCTATCTCGATTATTTTGTTGATATCGGGTTCTTACCCCAACCAAAATCAGGACAACCTTCATTATGATGCGTGCTGCTGTTGCAACTTTCCAACGTCTATTTCCCAACCTGCCACACAAGATTAGTCGTGGTTGGTTTGAATTTATTTCTTTGTTCGACTCTGGCACGAGCATGCTGTTTATGAACTATGGCTATGCGCCCATTGTAGATAGTGACATACAGCCTGAGTTAGATGAACATGATGAAACAAATCGCTATCCGTTACAGCTGTATCATGCGGCAGCCAATGCTATTCCGCTGACAGGGCTTAGCGTGGTCGAAGTGGGCTGTGGTCGCGGTGGTGGCGCACATTACGTGCAGAAATATTTGCAGCCAGCAAGTACGCTTGGCATCGATATCACGAATAACGCCATCAAGTTTTGTAATCGTTATTATGACGAACCAGGACTTAGCTTCGCACAGGGCGATGCTCAAGATTTACAGCTAGCCGATAACTCAATCGATGTCATTTTGAACGTCGAATCCTCCATCTGTTATCCAGACCCAGAGCAGTTTTTTCGTGAAGTCGTGCGGGTGCTAAAGCCCGGTGGTCACTTTCTATATGCTGATCTGCGTACTGACCATGAGTTAGAGATGTGGGATGAACAGCTAGCCGTGACAGGACTAGTTGAACTGGAGCGGCAGAACATCACCCCTAATGTTATTCGAGCGTTGGATCTAGATGACGCGCGTCGCCAGCGCATGATTCAGAAGTACTCGCCGGCCATTGTGCGCCCAATCGTTCGTGAATTTGCGGGTGTAAAAGACAGTAAGTTTTTCTATGGTGCGCTACAGTCTGGTGAAAAGGTGTACAAGCGCTTTGTGTTTCAAAAGCCTGTGTTGTAATCCAATATCTCAAAAATTGAACGTTGATGTTCTGTTGAATAGTTACTAATCTTGACAATAATCGATCAAGGGATAGGTGCTAGAACGACACTCTTTCTTGCTAAGACAATCATAAAAAGTAGAAGGTGCCCTGACATAGTGCGGGTACCTCGTGAAATCTAAAAAACTATAAATCTCAAACAAGAAGCAGTTGTTTAAGCTTCAACGCACACCTCAATAATGGAGACCTTCTGATGCCCAAATCGCGATTTTTTCTGGTTAGTTTTATTTTGCTGTGGGTGTTGGTGCTAGGGTTAGTCGTGCTAAATGCAGTCGCCCTTTATGGATTGTTTCAATTTCGAAGCGTTGCGCGGCAAGAGTTACCAGCGGCAATTGAAAACATTGAATCGCTGAACTTGGAGGATATGGTTGTTCCGGTCAAGGTCGATGAAACCATCCCCGTGGTTATGGATGTGCCATTCGAAGACAATTTTGTGGTGCCTATCAATGAAACAATTCCGGTTCAGCTTGAAGTGTTGTTTGAGGAAGTGATTACGGTGCCAGTCAATTCTGTTATTCCTATCAACACCACGGTTAATGTGCCTGTGCGCGTGCCTGGAATTGGGACGCTGGCAAACGTGCCGGTTCCGATTGAAATGAGTGTGCCAATCAACTTGGTAGTGGAAGCGCCAGTCAGCAAGACCGTGCCAATTGACACCGAAGTGCCGATTGATTTGACCGTTGAAGTGCCAATCAAAACAGTAGTGCCGATTGACACTGAAGTGCCTGTGCAACTCGATTTTCCTGTAACCGTGCCATTAGACCAGCTTGGCCTGCAAGATCAAATTGGTCAGCTAAGCGATGTATTGCGCCAATTGCTGACGTTTGTTGGTGGCGCATAACTAAAGCAATTCCACCGCTGAAGATAATGTCTTCAGCGGTTTCTCTTTAAGTACATTCTTTGAACGTTGCACCGCATTACTCTGACTTAGATCAACCTTACTTAGCTGATCTCAATGGAATTGAATATGCCCCTGTATTTATCCTCGGCCCACATCGGTCTGGCACTACGTTGCTATATCAGTTGTTGGCAGAAACGGGCTGTTTCAATGTTGTCCAGTACTACCATGTCAATCGCTATGATGAGATCTTGCATAATTTCCATCAAGGTCTGACTACCACGGCACAACACGAACTATCTGAAACAATCCAATCATTAGGGATGCAATCACGAGCAATTGATGCTATCAAAGTCGCTCCGACATTGCCTGAAGAGTATGGCTTTGTCTTGAAACGACATAAGGGGCTGTTGTATCGGCCTTATCTCAGGTCCTCAAACAAAGCGCAATTTGATGAACTCTGTCGTAAGGTGCAGGTTACGAGTGGACAGGCCTTGCCGATTTTGCTCAAGAATCCTTGGGATTATGCCAACTTGCCTTATTTACAGCGGGCGTTTCCAACGGCGAAGTTCATTGTTATTCACCGTGACCCAATTGTGACGTTGAATTCGAAGGTCAAAGCGGTGCGACGAACGATGGGGGCACTCAACCCATATTCAGCGTTGCTAGATCGCAGTTATGCGCAAATGTTTACGAGCCCAATGCGCCAAACGATGGGGCAGGCGATGTTTCCTCAAGTGGCCAATGTAGACATCGCAATGATTGCAATAGACGCTATGCGTAACTATCGGCACGTGATGCAATGGTTGCCCAAACTACACATACCAACAATAGAAATTGAATATGACAGTCTATGCGATTCACCTGAATCTATTATTGCCTCAATTCTGCGCTTCCTTGGGCACGATGCGCACGCTGCAGAAAATATTGAGACAGAAATAGCCCGCCGACCAGTTAAGTTATTGCCTGCTCTGGCGCAGCGAGAGCAGTGGCTACAACGCCTGTTTAAACAATATCTAGAGTACTTGGCTGCAAGACAGTGGAAAGTTGTCAATTGAATTCGTACTAAGTTCAAACCTTACAACCAAAGCCGAATTCTATAATTGCCGTTAGTTACGGTATATTGAGTGCTAAGTAAGACTGCAGCCTAGGCTGTTTGAGGGAAAGTAAACGCAATGGAAAAGATCGGACGTTATCACATTATCAAAGAGCTAGGACGCGGCGGAATGGCCGTGGTCTACCGTGCGCAAGATCCTAACTTGAATAATCGTGATGTCGCGATCAAAGTTATTTCGACGTATTTATCAGCAGATAGCGATTTCCGTGCGAGATTTTCGCGCGAGGCCCAAGCAATCGCCACGCTTGACCATCCTGCAATTGTGCCGCTCTATGACTTTGGTGAAGAGCAAGATCAACCTTATATTGTGATGCGCCACATGTCTGGCGGTTCCTTGCAAGATAGATTGAAAGCAAACGGGGCAATGAGCTGGAGTGACACGATAAGCCATTTGTCGCGAATAGCAGAGGCGCTTGATCATGCGCATCGTGAAGGCGTTGTGCATCGTGACATCAAGCCCGCCAACTTACTGTTTGATCAGTTCGATAACTTGTATCTAGCTGACTTTGGGATTGTCAAGCTGATGCGCAATAATCAAACGGCGGCGACACAAGGGTCACTTGGGACGCCGCAATATATGGCACCTGAAGTTTGGGATGGTGCGAAGGCATCGGCGCAAACTGATGTGTATGCCATTGGCTGTGTTGCTTATGAAATGCTGACAGGCGACGTGTTGTTTGGGGGCGACAGTCAGTCTGAAATTATTACGAAGCACTTAGTCAAAGGCCCAGAGTTGCCAATCCAATGGCCGTCAAATTTGCCACCTAATCTCAATCGGATTTTTGAGAAAGTCTTAGCAAAGGCGCCAGCCGAACGCTATCAGAGCGTTGGTGAATTTGTGATGGCGCTGCAGCTTACGAATGAAGCCACGATGGTGGGCAGTATGAGCGCGCCTACGCTCATTGAAACGCCTGCTTCGATGCAAACCTTAGTGGAGCCAACTGCGCCAACAGCAACTCCAATACAGCCTATTGCCGCGCAACCACAACCTGTGGCAACACCTGCTGAAACGTCTGAACCTAGCCTGCCGCCAATTACAGATGCTGCGCCAGCGCCTAAACGCAGTAAGCGCGGGGTGATTATTGGAGCGCTACTTGGGCTAATGCTATGCATTGGCGTGGTGGTGGTTGGGCTTGGCGTTAGTGCTTGGCGCAGTGGCGTTTTAGATCAATTTATGGGGAGGGATGATGCCGTGGCAGTTGAAGTGCCAACGGAAGCACCGGAAGCGCTTACAACGCCAACGGATGAGCCAGCTGAAGAGCCAACAGCAGCGCCAGACCCAACGGATGAGCCAACTTCAGAACCTGAAGCACCGACAGAAGTGCCAACGGCGGTGGTGAGTGAGCAGGCCGTGCCATTAGGTGAGTATGCAACGCAAAGCATGGCTGAACTTTTGCCAGAGTTCCCGATTGGGGAATATGAATTTGGGGGCGTTACCTTCTTTTTGGATGACCCTGGAAAAGTGTCTACGCAAACACAGAGCACCCCTGATGAAGAGGTTGACCATGGGTTAGCACCAGAAACGATCTCAATTCCAATTGCACCTGTGAAAGGCGCTGAAAATGTTTACGTTCTGATCAACGTTGGGTTTGGCGTGGGTTTTGAAGACAAAGAAGTCGGTGCAATTCAACTGCAGTTTGAAGATGGCCGTGATTACACTATTCCACTTGTGATGAACGTCAATATCCGTGAGTGGGGTGTTGTGCAGCCGTTTCGCAGTCCAGATTTGCAAGAAGTCTACCGTGGGCCAAATCGGTTTGGCGATGACTCGGTTGTAGACATGCTCACAATTCCAGTCCCGCCTGATTATAAAGATACGTTGCTAGTGGCTGTGGTGCTGATGGACAAGTCTCAAGAATTACTGAGTTCACCAGATCCAGGGATATTTATCGCTGGTCTCACCGTTGAAGGGGAGTCTCCTTAGGAAAACGAAAAGGGTTGCGGT
>JAHDBS010000162.1 GCA_020630225.1 Anaerolineales bacterium
AGGGCTTGGGACAGAGCTTCGCGGATTGTAATTCTTGCCATAGTATTAGTAAGTTTCTAATTCTGTGCTGCGTAAGTTGAATGCGTAAGGTGTAATGCGTAACGTCGGATTGACGGCGCATCCTTACGAATTACATGTTACGCATTATGCATAGATGTCCGTCCAAAGCTCGGATGGATCTGGTTCAGGGCTGTTGGCTGCAAATTCAACGGCTTTGTCAATCATTTCATCGACTTCGGCGTGAATTGCATCGAGTTCAGCTTCGGTGGCAAATTCTTTTTCAAAAATTTCGTCTTGCAAAATGTGAATTGGACCACCATCGCGGAAGCGTTTGATTTCATCGGCTTCGCGGTAGCGTTCAGGGTCACCCATGCTGTGGCCGTGGAAACGATAGGTCATCACTTCTAGGAAGATCGGACCTTCTTCACGCGCATGTTTGATTGCTTTCTTGACTGCTTTTTCAACAGCGTTGACGCTCATGCCGTCCACTTCAGCACTTGGGATTTGGTAACCGCGTGCTTTCAATTGCAAATCGGTCACAGCAGAGGCGCGTTCAACAGCAGTCCCCATCCCGTAGCGGTTGTTTTCAACCAGCCAGACAACTGGTAAGTTCCACACCTTAGAAAGGTTCAAGGCTTCGTGGAAGTAACCAATGTTGGTTGCGCCGTCGCCCATCATACAAATGACAACGTTGTCATTCTTGAGATATTGGAAGCCAGTCGCCATCCCGGCAGCAAGTGGCATTTGGGCCCCTACAATGGCATGCCCACCCCAGAAGTTGAGGTTAGTGTCGGCAAGGTGCATGGAGCCACCTTTACCTTTTGAACACCCGGTAATTTTCCCGGTGAGTTCGGCCAAAATGACACCAGGGTCCATCCCTTGGGTGTACGCGATCCCGTGGTCGCGGTAGGCCGTGATGACATGGTCTTTTTCGCCCATTGCGTTGGAAATGCCGACAGCAACTGCTTCTTGACCAATATAAAGGTGCAAGAAACCGCCGATTTGGCCGAGTTGATACAACTCAGCACATTTTTCTTCCAAGCGACGAATGGCGACCAGATCTTTGTATCCTTTTAGATATTCAGCTTTTGTTCGCATAAGGTCCTATTAATTGAGCACGTCTCACTACAAAATGGACGTGTTTGGTTACAGACAGTTTTGTAATAAAAACAGTCTATCATCTCAAAAACTGCGCAAACTGCTGTTTTCCTGACAGTGAAATTTTGCTAAGAGAGAGACAGAGACAGCGGGCGCAGTTTAGAGTATGGGATAAACGCAGGGAATAGAAGATAGAGGTTGCGCTGTAGCTATTGACGATTACAATTTCGGTACATATGACGACACCTTGGCGACTCATCATTGAATCTCAGCCGCTCGATGGCGCAACTAACATGGCGCGTGACGAGGCGATCTTACGCAGCGTTGCAGCGGGCGACGCTTTGCCAACTCTACGGTTTTATCAATGGGCTCCGGCGTGTTTGTCTCTAGGCCGTGGTCAAAAGGCGAGCGATGTGGATTTTGAGCGGGTCAATGCCCAAGGGTGGCATGTGGTTCGGCGACCAAGCGGTGGGCGCGCAATTTTACATACAGATGAATTGACGTATTCCATTTGCGCCCCAGAGACGCACCCCGTGATGGATGGTGGGATCACGCTGAGCTATCGGCGCATTAGTGCTGGTTTGATGTTAGCACTCGATCGCTTAGGCGCTGACGTTCAAAATGACAGCGTTGCAGATGGACAAAAATTACGCAATGCCCCGCCAGTTTGCTTTGAAGTGCCATCGAACTATGAGATTACCTTTGCTGACAAAAAGCTAATTGGTAGCGCCCAGTTGCGCCGCAAAGGTGTCGTTTTGCAGCATGGCACCTTACCGCTTCATGACGACATCGCTCGGATCTGTGATGCGCTAGCTTATCACACTGAGGCAGCACGGGAGACTGCGAAAGCCCAAGTTGTTGCGCGCGCATGTACCTTGGAGACTGCGCTTGGACAGGTAATGGCTTTCTCAGATGTTGCCAAAGTTCTTGCTGAGGCACTAGCGGAAACGTTAGAGATGCAACTTACTTCTGCTACCTATTCAGATGCAGAGTTAGCAGAAGCCACGTCTCAGTTTGAGACTGTTTACGCAACAGACGCGCATACGCATCGATTGTAAACTCCGGTGACACTTCGACTCTCTAAATCACCATTTTCAAAATCGGCGTTCTGGATTGCCTTCGTAATTCTTGCTGTTTGGCATGTCTGGGGACTGTTTCGCTACCCGTCTATGACGTGTGACGAAACGTTCTACATTGAGTCTGCGCTGCAATATACTCGCTCCTTTGGCCCGAGTGTTTGGCCACAACAAAACAATTTTTTCTTTTTGCCACATGGCCGCCTCTACTGGCTGATCTTAGGTAGCTTAGGTCTAGTTTTTGGCCCATCGATTGCTGTTAGCCGTTTTGTTTCGCTACTGGCAGTTTTGCTGTTGACCCTTGGCACGCGGCGGTTAGCATTGCTTTACAGTGATGAATGGGTTGCCAATTGGAGCGCAACCTTAGTAATGACTGCTTGGGCTGTACTGCATGCAGGCCACCTTGGCCGTCCAGACATTGTGCTTGCGGCGTTCGTGGTTTGGTCTACAGTCTTGCTCATCACGGCGAGTCGCACCCGTTCCATTCTTCAACTACTACTGGCAGGGTTTGTTCTCATTCTGCAGTTGGATGTGCATCTCAATGGTCTGCATTTTGTCCTGCCACTGTTGCTGCTTGCTGCTTGGGAATTAGGACGTGCGCACTGGAAAGATGGGCTGTGGATTTTGGCAGGGTGTACTGTAGCGGGACTAATTCTGATTGCCCTACATGCGCCAAGCTACTTTGGCGCCGCTGGTGCAGTCCTTGGTGCGGATGCGCCGACAACTGCAGAAGGAAATTTGTTGGCGTTGGCATTACGCGCGCTAGTCCGTTTCTGGCGCATTTACTATGTGTGGCACTTGCCATATTTGTCTTTGGTGACAGGCAGTTTGCTGTTTACTGGGTTTACGCTTGGCTGGGCAAGTAACCTTAGTGTCGTCCGCAAGTTAAACATGGTGAGCTTACTCGCTTTCGTCACTTTTGGTCTCATTAATCAGGAATACCAATTGTTAGGCTATGCCACACTTTGGTTACCTTTTTTGACAATTAGCGGTGTCGCAACTTGGCGTTGGCTACTAAATCGGTTTTCAATTTCTGGCTATTCGCTAGCAGATGTCTATGTGCTATGCGTGGCAGGGGTGTTCTTTGCGGTTGGCACGTTGCTAACCGCTCGGGGACAGTATGGCGCTCTACGCAATTTTGCCCAGACCTTTGAAGATGATCTACCTACAGGAGCTGTTGTATTAGCAGCACCATATTGGGACTATGCATTATCAAACCGCATTATTGTTTCGGATGAGCACAATCTACATCCATTTGACACCAATCAATATTGGAACGGAGCGCCAGACGTAAATGCATATGAACAAGCGGCATCTCGCGCTGATATTCCAACGCCAGTTGAGCAACTCGCGCCAGATTACATCATTGATGATGGCGTGGTTGGTTGTTTGACAACACCTGACACGACCTCAGTACAAATTTCAGACTACGTTGCAGACCACTGCGAATTTGTTACGGAAGCTTATATTCTGTCTACAGATGTGAGCCGAACACATACGTTGTACGCATGTGAGTAATTAGTGTTTGCGCTAAGGTGTCTTTGTTGCTTGTAGGAAAATAACTTCCTCAAAGCCTAACCCCAACATCAACGTTTGTAAGTAGGTCTCACCATTTTGCTGTGCCATCCGCAAAATGCCATCTTCGAGCGCTGCTTTTTCAATTTCTTCTTCAGCAGCTTGGCGTGCAGCCGTTTCTAGGTTGTAGTCACCTTGGGTCAGAAAGCCAATATCACGGTCGTAAACATAGGTCTTGTCGTTGTCTAGCGCGACAATGAAAAGCTCAGCGGCTGGAATAGTGACATAGACCCGACCATCTACAGTGCGTACGTCTTGATCTGACATCTTTGAGAGGTCAATGCCAGCAATGACGTCCCCATGTGCTACGAGCAATAGCCGATCCCCAAATAAAGACGCAAACACATCTTGGTTTTCCTCAGCAACAATAACTTTCTCAATTGAATATGATGCTGTTTCTAAACGCGCGAGCGACTGTACCGAGCGGATGACAGTTGCTGAGCTGGGATAAATAGTGGGCGTTGCCTGTGGAATGACTTCCGCAACTGAGGTGGCGACACCGCCGACCCCATCAGCAACAGGCGTAAGCGGATTGTTCTGGGAAATTAGACCAACCACTGCACAAGCTGCGATGCCAAAGATCACCAATACACCGGCAACAATAATCATTTGGGCACTTCTAGACATAGTTTTCGCTCCACAAGCTGAGATGTCAGCATTTCGTTTCTTTTGAAATCAGGCTTATGATAATAGAGGACGGGGTTCGTCACAAAGTCTCAGAATCAGTTGCAGACATTGTGAATGTAGCGCCTTTCGTAAAAGCTACCCTTTATTTCCAATCCGATTTAGCTTTTACAACTGCCAATGTGAATTTGGTAATACGAACTTATGAAAGATCTATATACAACGCAGCAACGCAATCAGCGTCGAAAGTGGCAGGCGATGGTCTGCGCCATGCTTTTTTTCTTTGTCAGTGCAGCTTGTCTGGCAGGTGGCCCTGAAATTGTTCCAACCCAAGTGTTTGATATTCCGACGCCAGAGAATGCGGTCGCCCAGATTTCAATTATCGAAAATGCGGTGGCTGTTTTAGATGACACTGGCGCAAGCAAGCTCGCTGTAAGCGGACAGCCAATTGTGCTTGGAGAACAGATCAAAACTGGACCAGCAAGCGGGGCATTAGTAGTCATGATTGATGGCACGGCGCTCCGAATTGGCGCAGATACCACTTTGCAAATTTCAGCCCAAAGCATAGATAGCGGTGTCTACATCACACGTGTCTTATTAGAGCGTGGGCGTGTTTGGACACAAGTGGCAAATTCGGAAGTCCAAATTGAAACCCCAACTGGACTGTTAGCTGCACGGAATGCTTACGCTAGTGTTATTCACGATACGGGCTTAGACAATGCATTGCCGGACGACATCATGCAAGCTAATTGTTTATTTGGGAATTGTTTTGTCGCGAACAACGGTGGGGTCGGCTTGAATTTAGAAACTGGACAACAGTCAATATTGCGCGGAGAAACACCACCTGAACCAGCCCAGCCAATGGGGGATGTGGAGTACGATGCTTGGTTAGTCGCCTTGCCGCAATCGACCATGGTATATCCAACAGCAACGCACACAGCGACTGCAACGTTTACGCCTACTCCGACGGAAACCTTTACGCCAACGCCAACAGCAACATTTACGTTGACTGCCACGCCAACGAATACAGCAACACCGACCGAAACGTTGACCCCCACTAATGAACCAACGGAATTGCCGACCCTGACATTAGAGCCAACAGACGAGGCTGCCACAGCAACAGCAGTGGCGACAATTGGCGCTACGCCAACGGTTATCCAGGCCAGTACACTTACACCAACGCCATAATGTCAGCGGCTTTAGATATTGACTGGAAAGCGCTTTACGCTACATTCGAAGCGCCAATTACACGTTATGACTGTGGCAAACAGTGTGCGCCACTGAGCGATTCAGGTGATCCGTTTTGCTGTACCACAGAGCACACTATCCCAGTTGTCTTTTATGAAGAATGGCAGTACCTGTCAGCGAAAACGGAGCTTTGGCATATTTATGCGCCGGAAGACAAAACGCGCCGCGATTTAGCGGAGAGTGCTGGCGACGGCCTACTGGCATTAGAGTGTTTGGGATGGGAACAATGCGAGCGAGATTACCGATCTTTAGCGTGTCGGACATTCCCCTTCTACCCTTATGTTTCGCGTGAAGGTGAATTTTTAGGGCTGTCGTATTACTGGGCTTATGAAGATCGGTGTTGGGTGATTAGTCATCTGGAACTGATTACAGACGATTACTTGCAACAATTTGTTGCGGTGTATGATCAACTTTTTGCTGCAGTGTCTTCTGAGCTTGAAGATTACCGGCGATATTCAGCAACCGCTCGGCGCGTATTTTCGCGCTGGAAACGCAGTATTCCGCTGTTACACCGCGATGGTGCTACGTATGCTATCAATCCCACAACGGCAGCACTGACTCCCACAGACGCAGTAGATTTTGGTCGCCATGGACCATACTTGCTAGAATTCGAGACGTTTGAAAAATAGAGGTTTACAAATGTTTATTCGAATTCTAACGATCTTAGTTGTGCTTGGTGTCGTTGGCTTTATTGCATTAGTTGCTTATGCACGCATGCAAGGCGCACCTGCAAACTTAGGTGTGACAAATGGGAAGTTGCAAGACTGCCCAGACAGCCCTAACTGCATTTCAACGCAGCACAATACTAAATATCCACTGGCAGATCCAATTCCGTATGAAGGCAGCTTGGCGGATGCCAAGTCCACAATGCTGGCAGTTTTAGATGGTATGGATCGCAACAAAGTCTTGTCATCGACCGCGGATTACATCCATGCCGAATTTCGATCCCCAACAATTGGATTTGGGGATGATGTGGAATTTTATTTCGATGATGAAGCGAAGGTAATTCATTTTCGTTCCGCCTCTCGAATGGGATACGATGACTTAAAAGCTAACCCGCGTCGGATGAAAACAATCCGCGCTGCGTTTGAGGCTGCGAATTAGAGAAACCGCGGCTTCCAGATGTTTTTCAATAGCCCCTGAACGTCTTCACTAATCTCTGCCCAGCTGTCAATTGGGAGCTGTACTTCAGCAATCGTGGCGGTTGGGTAGGGATCAAACTCTTCTGTAAAAACGTGCAATAGCTCTGCAATGCCAGGGTTATGCCCAATTACCATTGCAATTTGAACGTCATTGTCGACGTTAGAAAGCGCTTCAATGTAAGCATCCGGATCTGCTAAATACAAATCTTCAGAGAGCACTAAAGGCGCATCACATCCAGACTCTTGGTGAACAGCTTTGGCCGTTTTGTGAGCTCGCTTTGCGCTGGAGCTAATAATAAGATCAGGGGTTAGGGACTGTGACTTGAGGTGTTGGCCCATGCGTGGCGCATCTGTTTTGCCGCGACCGTTTAGCGGACGATCGTAGTCGGATAGGTCGTGGCTCCAACTAGACTTTGCATGACGCATAATGAGAAGAGTTTTCATAGTCTGATTAAACAGCAAAGCGGCTAGTTCTACAACAGAGCTAGCCGCTTTTTTGATTAAGCTTATGTGGCTGTTTATTCTGCTAACAAATAATCGACAGCGGCGCTGAGGTTAGCGAAAACAGGGGTGTCTGCTAAGTCGTTTTGCTGAAGCAATTTTTGTTGGGTATGTCCGCGTCCAGTTTGTAAAAACAAAGGTTGGGTGCCAGCGGCAATGCCAGCTTGTACGTCGGTTACTGCGTCACCAATCATCCAGCTTTGCGACAAATCAACATCAAATTTATTAGCGGCCTTGAGCAGCATGCCTGGTTCTGGTTTACGGCATTCACAACGCTCGGCAGAAAGATGTGGGCAAATTTGTGCAAAATCTACGCGGCCACCATGATCGTGAATGATATCGATCAGACGTTCGTTGATATTCGTTGCGTTTTCTTCGCTAATAATGCCTTTGCCAACACATTGTTGGTTAGTAACAATAAAAACTTTGTAGTGACTATCGGCGAGCTTTGCGAGTGCGTCTAGGGCGCCAGGCAAAATTTCTACGTCACTCCAAGTGCGAACGTAATTATCACAATTTTCGATGATGACACCGTCACGATCTAGGAAAACTGCTTCAGATGTTAGGGTTTGAACTGCGGACAACATTAGCGACTACTCCAAATGCTTCAAAAGTGCACAACACAATGTGTTTGCATAAATACCAATATTCTCTAGACGTCAATTTACACGAAAAGTAACAAGCTTTGGTGACACTCTTTGGCGTTTGTGAGTCTAAGGTTTAAGCAGCTTTACTTTTCTGACTTTACTATAGGTGTTGTTACAAAATACGTAAAGTTGAAAAGTGGTTGAAATTAGATAGTATCCAGTTTGTATAACCTCTACAAGACCTTATATAATCGGTCAGTCCGCTGCCTGTTGCAGCGCAATTGACGACACCTGCAGCCTGAATCGTCAGTCTGTATCGTAATCCGCAAAACACTTTTACCGATTTACTATGCTAATTGCAAGGGCTCCGGTCCGTATATCTTTTGCTGGTGGAGGGACCGATCTGCCAGCATATGCACATGAATATGGCGGTGCTGTTATCAGCACAACTATCGACAAATATGTCTATGTGCACATGAATATTCAACCCGCGCCCGACCTTCAAATTGGCTCTTCTGATTACCGAACGTTCTTTAGACATAGCGGCAAAGAAGTGTTGTTTTGGAAAGGTGAATTGAGCCTTCCTAAAGCGGTGTTGCATCACTTTGGAATTCATAAAGGGATTTCAATGTTCTTGGCGTCTGAAGTGCCGCCAGGAACAGGGTTAGGCTCTTCTTCAACGGTGTCAGTGGCTTGTATCAAGGCTGTAAGTACAGCTTGTGGTCAGTCGCTTTCACGGAAAGAAATTGCTGACTTGTCGAGCTATATCGAAATGCAAAAGCTTGGGATGACCATTGGGTATCAAGACCAATTTGCAGCTGCGCATGGTGGTTTTAATCGCTTTGAATTCACCGCGGATGGGAATACGGCTAAATCGCTGTATCTTGATCCAGAATTTTTGCAAAAATTTCAGAGTCAACTGCTTTTGTTCTTTACTGGGCAATCTCGCGTTTCAACCAGTATTCTGAGTCGTCAAAGCGAAAACACCAAAAAGAAAGGCGGGAAGTCTTTGGATGCGCTCCATACTGTCAAAGGTATGGTTGATGAAATGGAAGATTGCCTTACCAAAGGTGATTTGGATAAATTTGGTGAGTTGTTGCATCTAGGCTGGGAAAGCAAAAAGAAATTTGCCAGTGGGATTAGTAATCCGCGGATTGATCATTTATACAGCACCGCACGAAACATGGGCGCCAAAGGTGGCAAGCTTACTGGTGCTGGTGGTGGTGGTTTCTTCATGTTGTTTTGTGAAGAAGGCACGCAAGATGCAATCACAGA
>JAHDBS010000163.1 GCA_020630225.1 Anaerolineales bacterium
CCAAGGTCTATTTGAATTCTCAAAATCGGGTGGATGCTTCGCAAGCTCAGCAAGGAGTCTCGAGTGTGTCGATGTTTTTAAACACACTCTTAGCCTTAACTTCATTTTTCACAATATGCGAATTTGATTTTATTCGCACAAAACTAGGCAAAAATTCAAACCTACAAATAACACAAGCACAACTTAATAGTCTGGATATTGAGACTTAAGGTCATTTACCGTATAAATTCGAGTTTTCGTCAGATTTTTCGTCAGATTTGGTGTCAATACTTATACAAGCAAATTAGAATGCGCGATTTGTATCTAAGTCGTGGTTTAGTAGGTATTTTTATGGTTTTAAATTTGTCGCAGCGCAGCTTGCCATCCACTTCAAAATGGAACTTCTTCTTTGGCACATTATGCGTTTTATTAGTCGCGACTCAGCTCTGGTTTCTTGTATATCCGACCGATATAGTTTGGTATACGCCTGCCGTTTTGTTTTACTTAAAAGCTGGCAGCGGATTTATGGGGTTAGGGACATTCTTGGTCCTGACAACATATCAACGTTCGTACTTTCTCCCCCATCATCATCTTGGGTCTACCCTCATTCTTGCAGCGTGCTTGGGATATGCAATTACCGGGTTTGGCGCAGAATTTGTGGCCATCTCTGACAAACCACAGGCGTACATTGAGCGCGCCGAAATCCTATTTTGGATGGCAGGGGCTTTCTTTGGCGTGCTGAAAGTTGCGTTGCCATATAGCAACGCCTTGCACAACATCATTCGAACTGCTTGTGTTTTAGGAATTGCACTACTGACGTACACCGTCTTAGCGCCCATTAGCTGGCTACACTTACCAGAATTCTCACTGGCCGTGCGCATTGGGATCTGCCTAACCACAGCAATTTGCTGGGTAATTGCTGGCTGCCTGTACTTGCAATTAGATGAAAAAGACTCGCTAATCTTAGACCCAGTCATTGGCTATTCACTCATCTTAGCTGGTGTCATGGCTGGGATGCATGCATTTGCACCTTGGCATCCGCTCTGGACCATTTGGCAATATGTAACTGCGCTGTCTTATTTTGCAGCAACACTAGCCTTCACATTGTTGCAAAGCCGCCGCCGCCGCTTTCAAATTAAGCCGTTCTTCTTAGTTGCGTTTTCGACACTTCTTATCCCTTTCATCACGCTAACATCAGGTCTAGCAGGTTTTGGTGCCTGGCGGTTTGGGGCAAACGCACTCAGCATCAACTCTGCCGCAAAAACGCAGGCGATACAAGCCGAATTCACACAACCGCCAGGACAACGACACGCCTATATCAACTTAGATATCTTGACATATGCCAGTGCCAGCCAGCTACTACTCAGCCTAGATCAGCTTCCTGCCTCCATTAGCCGCAGCGATGTTACAAACACAACTTATGACGATCCGATTTCTGTCGTATCTCGCACCTTGCATCCCGGTCAACAGCCTAGCTACCATTTGATTCACATTGTGCCCTTGGAGGTTGATCTAGGATTAGCAGGGTCAATCGCAGTAGTGAGTGAAGTGCTACCGAACATGCACAGCAATGTTGCCCGCGTCCGGTTGCTTGCCATGTCTTTCGTATTTTTAGCAGCGTCCGGCATTTTCTATGGCCTCTGGCGCATTATTCAAAGAGCAGACCAACGCATTCTCGCCCAACGCAGATCCTTACAATCTACAGTGGCCGATCTGAAAGAAGCCGAGCAGGGAAGAGAAGACCTTACCAATATGATTGTGCATGACCTACGGTCTCCGCTTTCTGCAATTCATACTAGTCTGCAATTACTAGAGCGCACAGCCGGCACAGACCTCTCAGAGCGTCAGACGCGCCCCTTGACCCGAGCATTGGACGCCTCAGTTAATATGAGCAAGATGATTTCAGATATGCTCAATGTTTCAAAGCTAGAACGCGGGCAACTTGAACTATTGCATAGCGATGTGCACGTGCAGGATCTATTGTCTGATCGTATCTACACCTTTGAAGCGCAAGCCCAAAAAGCAGGTAAGCAGCTGCGGCAAATTTGCGACATTACCGCTGAGCACGACTCGGTTTATGCCGATGGTGACCTCATTCGGCGTGTCTTAGACAATCTCATCTCAAACGCCTTACGCTACACCCGTTGCAATGGGACGATTACAATAACCGCAACAGCCCAAGCCAATCAGATGCAATTTCAAGTGGCTGACACTGGCGCAGGAATATCGCCCGAACAACTTCCCAATGTGTTCAAAAAGTTTTCGCAGGTCAGCACAGATGATATTCAACGGCGGAAAGGGCTTGGGCTAGGCTTAGCCTTTTGCAAGTTAGCTGTAGAGGCGCATGGCGGAAGAATTTGGGTCAACAGTATTATGGATGTCGGCACAACTTTCACCTTTACCATTCCATATCAACCGTTAGATCTGGAGCTTATTACACCATCCAAAGCGCCCCAACCCTGCACGGACACAAAGGATCAGCTACCACCCATCAGTTTTGACGACAGACCTAGCCGTTTGCAATAAATTACCTACTTCTAAAAAAGCACACGCTGATCTTACACAGCCGTGTGCTTTTTTATTTCCATTACAAATATTGAGAAATCACAAACCTTGAGAACCAACAGCTAACCTTTACGCTTCAATTGAACAACAATCTTTAGCGAAATCACTATACATCCCGACTTTCATAGCCCCCAGTCACCATTCCCCCAACTGACCCCTAACTAAACCGCAAGATTCTCTATTGTTTATAAGCGTATTAATTCGGGTTAGATATAGATGGCTCTTTTGCCGTGCTTGGCTAGCTACACAAGCATTTCAGTATAGGTATTTTTATTATGGCTACTTCATTAAGAACACTTCGTCACATACGGCCACAAACATTTGACTTCATTGTTGGCGCAATTTGTATTGCCCTTCTAACTCTTCAGTTTTATTTCCGAATTTTCCCAACTGATGCCATTTGGTACACCCCCACAATTCTTTTCTATCTAAAGGTCGGGGCAGGTCTCATTGGGTTTGGCGCATTTCTAGTGCTGGGCATCTACAACAAGCGTTACTTTCTACCGCGTCACTTTCTGGCCAATACAGCAATTATGTTCGCAGCAATTGCTTATGCCATCACAGGTTTTGGCACTGAATATGTTGGCTTGTTATCTAAGCCCCAAATTTATATTGAGCGCACTGAAGCCATATTTTGGATGCTCGGTTCGTTTTATGCGGTGTATAGTGCATTTTGTGCCCAACTCAATGGCACAAAGCGCGTGTGCCTCTTGTGTCTAATCCCTAGTTTGGCCTTGTCAGGGCTTATTTATTCAGTCCTCGCGCCAATGGATTGGCACCATTTACCCTTATTGCCCGGCTGGGCCTCGCAAACAATTTGCATCGCCACCACAATCGGTTGGGCAACAGCTGGCTTTGGATTTGTAAGGGCTGGCAGAAAGCAAAATGCATTACTAGACCAGATTGTGGGCTACGGCATGTGGGTTGCGGCAGCAATGGTAGGGTTACATTTCTTCCCCGTTTGGCATCCATTGTGGACAATCTGGCAATTCATCACGGCCATGGCCTTTTTCATGCCAGCAATTATTTTGGCGTGGGTTAGCGCACGACGCCGTAAATTTGAAGTCAAGCCCTTCTTTATGTACGGCATGTTCTTACTGCTCGTCCCGTTTATCATCTTAGGGTCTGGGTTTGCTGGGTTTGGCACGTTCGTTTTTGGGGCGAAAACACTCGCAACCCAATACGACCCCTCTGCCACTAAACTCCAGCAAATCTACCGCGCACACCCCACAATTCATAATCCGGCACTCGCCATTTCTAAACCTGATACTGACCTTTTCCTTTTCAAGTCTGTTGCAGATTTTGAGGCACAAGTCGAAACCTTACCGTTTTCACTTGAACAGGAAAACCTATTCACCACGACCTACCATGAGCCGCTCAGGCTGGTCACGCGCACTGCTGCGCCTGGGCTGATGCCGACTTATCATCTCATCAACATTATTCCGCTCAATGCTGAAAAAGGAATGGCTGGCCCGTTTGCAATTACTAGCCAACCTCAACCGGCCATCTTGGCAGATATTGCTGGCGTGAGGTTATGGACAATGGGCTTCATGATTAGTGCCTGCCTGCTTGTGTTTGCAATCTTGTGGCGCTTTATTTTGGTCGTTGATCAACGCATTGTGAACCAACAGGAACATTTGAAGCAGGCCTTCTCAAATCTCAAAGTTGCCGAACAAAGCCGTGAAGACCTAACCTATATGGTGGTGCATGACCTCCGCTCGCCGCTTTCCGCCATCAAATCTAGTCTGCAAATTTTGGAACGCACCACCATCGACATCATCAACGAGCGTCAAAACCGCACCCTAACACGCGCCATTTCTGCGACCGAAAGCATGGGCACCATGATTTCAGACATGCTCAATATTTCTAAGATGGAAAACGGACAGCTTGAGCTGTCTTATACAAACGTTCACTTGCAAGACCTGCTTTCAGACCGAAAACACTCTTATGAAGGCATTGCGGCCAAACAAAACAAGACGCTTATTCGTGACCAAGACATTCCCGAAGGCCAAGAATGGATTTCTGCTGATGGCGATCTGCTGCGGCGTATATTTGACAACCTAATTTCAAATGCGCTGCGTTACACCCCACGTGGTGGCGTCGTCAAGATTTCTGCCACAGCGCTGAAGGATCACGTGGTTTTCAAAGTCAGCGACACAGGGGTAGGCATTCCTAGCGATCAGTTGCCCTATATTTTTGAGAAATTTACACAAGTTAGCAGTAGTCAAACGCAACGCCGCCAAGGAATTGGGCTAGGTCTAGCGTTTTGCAAGCTAGCTGTAGAAGCCCACGGCGGCGAGATTCGGGTAGACAGTAAAGAAAAACAAGGGACAACCTTCACCTTTACAATCCCTTTTCGGCCAGCACAGACATTGCCAGACACAAAACCTGAAACAATGGAACTGCAGCCCAAAGTTACAACAGGTACGCTCTCTACTATCAAGTTTGGACTGCCGTCTCTTGGACAGCGTGACACAGGGCCACTTACCAACTAATTACGCATCATCTATTGCAAAGGCGCTGCTAAATTTCAACGCGCAGCGCCTTTATTTAGCGCATTCTTTTCCCCTAAAATTTGCTACAATGAAAGATCGATACCCGCGACACGCTTAGTGCCGCCATTTTTGCATTTAAGACACTTTATGTTGGACAAATTACGTCGCTTCAAAAAGGAGCGCGAAGCTCCAAAGGAAACCCTTGCGCCAGTGAAAAACACATTTCTAATTGTGGGGCTTGGGAACCCAGGCCGTGAGCATCGTCTTGACCGCCACAATGCAGGCTGGATGGTCTTAGACGTGCTTGCCATTCGCAACAACACCAACTTTAGTAAAAAACAAAGCAAAGCGTTGGTTGGTGACTATCGATTGGGCGACACGAAGGTCATTATGGCGAAACCACAGACATATATGAATGAAAGTGGTGCAGCTGTGCAGCCACTAGCCAAGTTCTACAATGTGCCACTTGAAAATTTACTGATCATTTACGACGATTTAGACTTGCCTGTTGGCGCCATGCGCTTCCGCAAGCAAGGCAGTCATGGTGGTCAAAATGGCATGCGCTCAATTATCAATCGGCTAGGCACTAATGAATTCTCTCGTCTGCGAGTCGGCATAGATCGCCCCCCAGGCCGGATGCCTGCCGCGGCCTACGTCTTACGCCCGTTTGATAAACAGCAAATTCCAATCATGGAACAGGTCTTCGTCGAAAGCGCCACAGCAGTAGAGCACTTCATCAAAAACGGCATTGAAGACACCATGAGCCGCTTCAACAAAACACTTAAGTGACGAGTGAGAAGTAACCAGTGAAGTTTACCCAAGGCTCGGGTTTACCTCACTAGTCACTCTTCACTTATCAACTCTTCTGATGATTATTTCCGGGGTTCTCCCACTCCTCCGCAACCTTCCTGACTATCAACGTTTAGTTGAGCAGGCAACCGAGTCAACTGCAAACACCACGCTGCAGGTCTCTCGCTCTATGCGCGTGCCGTTGATGGCCGCCCTAGCGCAAGACACACAGCGACCAATTTTGATTTTGGCAGAGCGCAATGACCGCGCAATGGTCATTCTGGAAGAACTGAGTTTTTGGTTTCCAGACTCACCTCTGTTCCACTTTGCCGAACCAAATACCGTCTTTTATGAACGTGGCGTACGTGGTGAGCGCGTTGTCCGGCAGCGGCTAGAGACAATTGCCGCTGTTTTCGAAGCTAAGAAAGCCGTTGCCGCCCAGAAAGACTTACCTAATCCACCCATTGTGGTTGTTTCAGCCAAAGCGTTGCTCACCCGCACACTGCCAGGGATGGATTACCTCAAAAATAGCAGCGTCTTACGTGAAGGCACGCAAATCAATCTGCAAAAGTTGCTAGGCACTTGGCAAAGTGCTGGCTACCAGCCGCACACCTTGGTTGTAGAACCGGGGCGCTTTAGTCGGCGAGGCGGCATTTTGGACATCTGGCCAATCAACCTACAACGCCCAGTTCGGATTGAACTGTTTGGGGATGAGGTCGACACACTCCGCCACTTTGATCCAGTTAGCCAGCGCTCGACCGACGCCCTAACCCAGATCACCATCACACCGGCACGCGAGACCATGCTCACGCGCAAAGATGATGTCGCCACATTACTAAATAATCAGTGGCCATTACAGCCCGACTCTGAAACTGGGCAAGACGAACTGCCGGCTGACTTTGCCGCTGACTTCGTCAAACTTGCCGAAGGCGCGACCTTTGCTGAACTTGAATATTACTTGCCTTGGCTGCACACCGATGAAGCCACCTTGCTGGACTACATGCCAAAGAACACCTTGGTCATTGCCGACCATTGGCAAGGGTTTGAAGGGCTAATTCACGAGCTAGAAGAAAACGCGCTTAGCGTGCGCCAAGAGCAAATTGAGCTTGGGCTTTATCCAGAAGCAGGACCACACCCTAACGTCAGTTGGACAGTTCTGCACGACCAGCTTTCGGAATACAACACTGTCGTTCTGAATGGTGCTGACAACCCAGACATCTCGAATCCGTTAGCAGATCACTTCACCCCTGGACACCGCTGGGGCGGCAAAATCAAGTCGATTATGGATCACTTGATCCAGCTCAAGTTAGAAGAGCAACGCGTGGTGATTGTCACCCGTCAAGCCGCCCGTTTAGCCGATGTCTGGGGCGACAATGACACCTACGTTGCACCAACTGAAGCCCTCACTCGCATTCCAGCCCCTGGCGAAATCAACTTTGTACAAGGCACCTTGTCTGAAGGGGCTATCGTCAAGCTGAGTGAAAGCGAACGCCTCTATCTGCTGTCAGATGCAGAGCTATTTGGCTGGGCACGTCCGCAGCCCCGGCGACGCTATCGTAAGCCGAAGACTGGCTCTTCTCCAGAAGCGGAATTTACCGAATTTCAGGTTGAAGACTACATCGTGCATGTCGAACACGGCATTGGACGCTATCAGGGGCTTGTCACGCGCAAGGTTGGCCGTAACGAACGCGAATATCTCCAAGTTGAATTTTCACAAGGGGACATGCTGTATGTCCCTATCAATCAGGCCGACCGGCTGACACGTTATGTTGGCACCGATGGCGCTAATCCCACCCTGTCTAGCCTTGGCACACAAGACTGGTTGCGCACCCGTGAGAAAGCACGCGCCGCCGCAAAAGACATTGCCGATGAACTGCTCAACTTGTACGCTCAACGCGAAGCGCAAGAAGGCTATGCCTTTGGGCCAGACACCGCTTGGCAACGCGAGCTGGAAGCATCCTTCCCATACGTTGAGACTGAAGACCAGCTAAAAGCCATCAACGAAGTCAAAGCTGACCTTGAAAAAATCCGGCCGATGGATCGCTTGATCTGCGGGGATGTAGGGTATGGCAAGACTGAAGTCGCCTTGCGCGCTGCCTTCAAGGTAGTCATGGATGGCAAGCAAGTCGCCATCCTCGTGCCAACAACGGTGCTTGCGCAGCAACACTACAATACGTTCCGCGAACGCCTTGCTGCTTATCCGGTCAAGGTCGAGATGCTGTCGCGTTTCCGCACCAAGGCTGAGCAAGACAAAATTGTCAAAGACGTGCAAGCGGGCGGTATTGACATCATTGTTGGGACACACCGCTTACTCTCAAATGACATAGTGTTCAAAGACTTAGGCATGATGGTCATCGATGAAGAGCAACGCTTTGGGGTAACGCATAAAGAAAAACTCAAAACGCTGCGCACCCACCTTGATGTCCTCACCCTCACCGCAACGCCAATTCCGCGGACGCTCTACATGAGCCTAACTGGCGTGCGCGACATTAGCATCATCAACACTGCGCCAGAAGAGCGATTACCAGTGATTACGCACGTCGGGCCGTATGAAAAGCGGCTTATTCGGCAGGCCGTTCGCCGGGAATTAGACCGAGGTGGGCAAGTGTTCTATCTCCATAATCGTGTGACGACTATTCAGTCTTGCTGGAATCGGCTCAAAGAAATTGTGCCCGAAGCCCGCATTGGCATTGGTCATGGACAGATGGGAGAAGACAAACTGGCTGAAGTGATGGATCAGTTTGACAAGGGCGAACTAGACATCCTGCTGTGTACGACCATCATTGAAAGCGGGATTGATATTCCAAACGCTAACACGCTAATTATTGAACGCGCTGATATGTTTGGACTATCACAGCTGTATCAGATTCGGGGACGGGTTGGGCGCAGTGCTAACCGCGCCTATGCCTACTTCTTCACGCCTGCGAAAGGCAGTGTGAATGCTGGCATCACGCCGCAAGGCCGTGAGCGCCTCCAAACCATTGCCGAGCAAAACGACCTTGGTGCTGGGTACAACATCGCCATGCGCGATCTTGAAATGCGCGGTGCGGGAGATATTCTTGGTGCCAAGCAAAGTGGCTACATTTCATCAGTTGGGTTCCACCTATACACCCGGCTTTTGCGGCAAGCGGTGAAGCGCGTCAAGCAAGGCTATGTCGCCATTATTACTGACACTGGTCCTGAAAAACGCGAGGTCGTCAAAGAAACCGATGACACCCTAGTCAAAGACATGGCGTTGGTCTCGGTGGATGTACCATTGCCTACTGGCATTCCATCTGACTATGTAGAGGGGCA
>JAHDBS010000164.1 GCA_020630225.1 Anaerolineales bacterium
AAACCGACGTGCAAGTGGGGGGGCGCGATCAGCTCTTCAATATTGTGGTCTCTGGCCGCAAGCTGCAAGAATCGTTTGGGCAAAAGCCGCAAGTGGCAATCATCTCTGGTATTTTGCCAGGCACCGATGGCGTGCAACGCATGTCTAAGTCACAAGGCAACCATATTCCAATTGCGTCAAACGCAGAAGATATGTACGGCAAAGTCATGAGCTTGCCAGACAGCGCCATGCCAACGTACTACAAACTGGTCACGCGTTTCTCGCCAGAAGAAATTGCGAATATTGAAGCAGCAGTTGCTGACGGTAGCTTGCATCCACGCGATGCAAAGATGAAGCTGGCTTATGAAATTGCTGAAATTTTCTATGGCAACGAAGGTGCAGAAGCAGGCGCAGCCCACTTCAAGAAAGTCATTCAACAAGGTGGCTTGCCAGATGACATGCCGGAAGTGGCAGTTGAAGCTGGTACACCACTAGTAGATTTGATTGTGTCGCTGAAGTTTGCTTCATCAAAGTCTGAAGCCCGCCGCCTAATCCAACAAGGTAGCGTGCGCTTTGACAATGAAAAACAAACCGACATTGGTATGACTGTCTCGGTTGATGACGATATTGTCATGAAGGTAGGCAAGCGCAAGTTTGCGCGCTTGACGTCTGCATAAACTTAGACAGCATTTACGTTGTTATTTCAAAAGAGTGGCTTACAAAAGCCGCTCTTTTTTAGTTCCTATTCAGTGCTAGCAAATGCTTCAATTGTTGCCATTGCACTTTCAATTTGCGCTTTGTCATTCTCTTCACTAACGACAACCCAAATTAGCTCACGATTTTGCGTTTCACCTGCTACCCAGCTGACTACAGTGTTGTCCACAAAATCTGTCATGCTGAGTTGTAGCGCAGCAGCACTTTGGGCTTGAAATTCTTCGCGGAATGAATTGACAACAGCTCTAGGCAGGACAACTAATTCATTTCTATTGAAACGTTGTGGCACCCATTCATCAATGCTGTTGGCTTGTGTTTCACTTACTAACCGAACGTCGCTACGCACACCCTGATTGCTAATGGTGCGGAGGATGGTAGCAATTTGCAGGGGCGTTAGCTTTAGCATCTGTCCATCCCAATTCGCAATATCAGTCTGTTCTAAATCGGTCCGCATGAGAGCAATATGGCTATCAGTGTGCTCAATGTCTAATGGTTGTGCTCTAAAGATTCCAAACTCATCTAAGAAGTTGAGAAATTGGACTTGGTTAGGCAGATAGGATCCATCTTTAGTGAGATTGAGCCGGTTGAGATGGAGCAGAGTCTTGAGTAAATCGCCAGTTGGGTAAGCTATTTGGGTGCCTCGGTTTACTAAGGCACCTTGGTCATTTTCAGTGATTGTTTCCCAGTCGGCGTCTAGTGTGTTTGCATCGTAACTAGGGTTCGAAACAATCGCTAGTAAATCCCCAGAATTGCGATCAATCACAATTGCGGCGGAGATATTAGTTTGCGCAAGTGCTACTTGCAGAGTGGTATCGATGGTAGTGCGGATTGCTCGTCCAACTTGTGGCTCATAGAGAACTTCGCGTTGCCAGAGTAGCGTTTGCTCATCTTGCAGATCTGCGCTTGTGAGTAGCGCATCAAATGTGTTTTCAAGACCGCTCGTGCCATAGTTGAATGATGCATAGCCCGTGAGAGGCGCTGTACCTAGGCTTGGATATTCGCGAAAGAATAGTCCATTTGCATAACGACTTGTTGCCATTGCGACATCATTTCGATCTAAGATGTCGCCACGTTGAATGCGTTGGCTGGCAAAGACTAACCGCGGGTTATCATCGCGTGTGAGGAGAGCTGGAGAGCGGAATACGCTCCAGAGTAGATTGTATGCGGCTAACATTAGCA
This sequence comes from Anaerolineales bacterium, assembly GCA_020630225.1. Taxonomy (GTDB): domain Bacteria; phylum Chloroflexota; class Anaerolineae; order Anaerolineales; family UBA6668; genus JAHDIM01. Next base: position 1,873 of record JAHDBS010000164.1, read on the forward strand.
ACACGCCAATCAGACCTAGCATCAATCGTTGACTGCCTTTCATTGGATTGGTGCTCATGCAGTGCGGTCGGCCGAAAGCCGCATTACTAGGCCTAGCATAATGAAGTTGATCAGCAATGCAGAGCCGCCATATGACACAAAAGGTAACGTGACGCCAGTCAAAGGTAAGGCTTTAATCACACCACCAATAATGAAGATAGCTTGCAGTCCAAAAACTGTGGCAACTCCACCTGCTAAATAGCTGCGAAATTTATCCTCTGCTAGGATGGATAACCTGAAAATACGGGCTAACAAAATGGCAAAGAGTGCCAGCATTGCAAAGCCGCCTATCAAACCCCATTCCTCAATAACCGCTGCATAAATAAAGTCGGAATGCACAACTGGAATAACGCGTGGTGCGCCAATCCCAAAGCCACGTCCTGCTAAGCCTCCTGCAGCTAATGCCAATAACGACTGTGCAATCTGATAAGAATTCCCTGACGCATCTGCCCATGGATTGAGCCACGCGTTGACACGTACTTGAACAACATCAAACAGTTGGTAGGTAATGAAGCCGCCAATGATCAGCAAGCCAAGACCCACAAGCAAGTAGAGTGCGTTATCTGTGGCTTGATAGAGCATCAGCACAAAAAGCGCAAACAGTAGCGAGCCTGTTCCGAGGTCACGTTGATTTAGCAGCAATAATAGCGACATCCCCCAGATGATTAGCATGGGGGTGAATGGTGCCAGTTGCTCGCGTAAATTTGGCCGCTGGTTGTTATCCAGCCTCGTTAGTAGTTGATGATTGCGAGCTAGGTAAGTCGCCAAATAAATGACAAGTACGAGCTTCAGTAGCTCTGAAGGTTGAAAGTAAATGCCGCAGCAGCCAAGCCAGAGTCTTGCGCCGAACCCAGACGGATTGACCCCAATGAAGAGGGGCAGTGCGGTAAGCAAAATACCTGTGATCATCCACAGGTAGCGATATTGTTGGAACGTCCGCAGCACGCGTGGCGTTGCAACAACAATATTGAAAGCAATGGTGGCAATAGCGAGCCAAATGGCTTGGCGTAGACCAAATCCACTTGCTAGTCGCCAAATGAGCGCTAAGCTCCAACCTGCTAATAGAAAAACCGTTGGAACAATAAGCCGATCTCGACTAGGTAGAACGCGTTCTAGAGTGAGATGAGTGACCACTGCGCAAATAGACCAAATGCCAAAGCTTAGCCAGTAGTCTGCCTGCCAAGAGAAGGTTTGCCACTGAGCCTCACGAACAACTGGTGCGAGCTGTAGGGTGAAGAATGCGGTAGCGGTAAAGACACCTGCTAGCCCTAAGAGCCAGCGTTCGGTTATCGAAGCGAATGCTAGGGAGCGCATGCGGGCATCTTACCAAGAATTGCGGGTAGATGTGGGTTAAAGCACACAAGCCGCGAGGTGGTCGCAGCTTGTGAAAATCTATATTTGAGTATTGTGACAGTAGGTCGAGATCTAATTTGATGTTGGTGCAACGTATATATCGAAACGATCCATGTTTCTAAGTTGAATAACACTTTGTAATTCAGCTAATTCAGTTGCGCTTAGCGTGTGATAGATCGTAAGTAAATCGAGCGTTAGGGTAGGGATTTCCCCTTGAGTCCATTCCGCAGCAATCGCTTGTAAGACGGCAGCTTGTACCATAACGGTTTCGCGTTCTGACGGTGGCAGACTTAGGAAATCTTCAATGTTGGTTTTATCAAGTTCAGCTTGACCAATTTCTAGTGGCGCAAAGGCGTCTACAAAATTTGCAATGTCTGCATTATCAACCACTACGTAGCCGTTCAGGGCATCGCTTGTATATGCAGCTACTGTTTGTTCTACATTCTCTGGCGTGTTTAGCAATATATCGAGTGCAGCCTGATCAGGCTCAATGCCAATCAACTCTACTTTGTTCGGATCAGTATATAGCTTAGCTAGCCATATACTTTTTAGCATTGGGGCGGAACTATCGCCGTCATCTAACCAATATATTGCATATTCCGCAACAATCTCTGCATCTTGGGCGGTCACAGGAATAGCCGCTGCTGCGTTTAATTGTGACTGCAATTCAGCTGTCTCTACATTGCTTACAAACGTATCGACTGAAGCAGGCACAGTGAGCGAGTTGTCTTCTACTCGCATAACAAACCAACTGCCTAAGACGATCCCCGCAAGGATGCCTAGTACAACGAATATCATGATTGCCATCATAAATGGGCTCATCAATCTATTTGTTGATGATGTTGAAGCTTTAAGTGTTGTCATAGTAATACTCAAAAAAATGACACGAATTACTTAGAAGTCGTCTTTTTTATAACTTTGCCGTTTTGATCTGCAATAACACGAACAACGCGTTGCATACTATTTCCACTTGGCAAAGTGATGTTGCTTTTGAAAGTTAGTAAAAATCGTTCAATTCCCATCGATTTTCCAGTTTTAGGCGCACCCTGTGATTTGATACTGGGTTTACTGCCTTTCAACTCAGGAAAGTCTTTATAGACTTGACGAGATATTTGCGTGACTTTAGTAGTCGCTAATGGAGCCATGTGATTGGTGCCTATCGTGATTGACTGTATTGCCGTTTTCGAAGAAAAGCAGGCAAGTCTAAATGACTGCGTCCCCCTAATGTGCGGGAGTCGCCAGTGTTATTAACCCAACCGTAGTCAGGTTTCCGGGATGCGATTGGCAGTGGTTGGACATCAGCATAAACCGGTTCTGGTTCTGCTGAGGCGCCTTGAACAACAACAACTTCCGGTTCCGTTGTTGTAGATGGTGGTGGTGCCGTTTGTGAGACGGCTTGTAGCGTGTCTTGCAAAGATGTGCCACCTAAACCGGTAGCAACTAATATTAGTTGTACACGATCTTGTAGCTTGGAATCAACTGTTGCGCCAATTGTCACTAAAGCATCTGGGTGTAATTGCTTTTGCACGACATCTACAGCTTGTGCAATTTCGAGCAATCCCATTTCATCACCACCAGTGAAATGCATGAGAACGCCTGCTGCCTGATCAATTGAACTGATATCTAGTAGTGGATTATTGAGTGCGCGTTGAACTGCGTCTACAGCTTTGTTTTCGCCGCGACCTACGCCAATTGTGAGCACCGCGCCGCCAGATAATTCCATTAGAGACTTGACGTTTGCAAAATCCACATTGATAAGCCCAGAGCGGGTAACAATTTCTGCAATACCCTGGACTCCTTGGCGAAGGACTTCGTCAGAGTAGCGGAAAGCGACTTCCATTGTGGTGTCACGTGGGACGCACTCTAACAATTTGTCATTAGGGACAGTAATTAGCGTGTTACAACGGTCACGCAGCTTAGCGATGCCTGCTTGTGCATTGCGAGCACGATTGGTCCCTTCAAAGCTAAACGGTGTCGTCACAATGGCGATGGTGAGCGCGCCAGTTGAGCGGGCGACTTCCGCTGCCACTGGAATTGCACCAGTACCAGTACCGCCACCCATGCCACAAGCGAGAAACACCATATCCGCACCTTGTAAGGCGTTTCGAATTTGGTCAGCGCTTTCGCGGGCTGCTTGCTCTCCAACTGATGGGTTGCCACCTGCGCCAAGGCCTCGACAGAAGTTTGGCCCGAGCAAAATTTTGTTTGGCACCTTGCTGCCGCGTAGTGCTTGGCGATCCGTGTTTGCTGCGATGTATTCAATATCAGGAATGCCCAGTTGGAACATTCGATCAACAGTATTTGAGCCGCCGCCGCCAAGACCTAAGACCTTGATGACTGGCATGCTTGGCGCTTGTAAATGCCCAGTGCCAGGCGTGTAACGTTGGAATGATTGATTGTCAAACATGTTTTTGTCTTTACTGATGTTGTATTGTTCTAAATCGCGTGTTTTCGGTTACCAATCGGTCAAACTGAGCGCGTAAGTCGTCACCACCAGCGCCGGTAATGCGTTCTACAACGCAGCCACAGCGCTTGAGTTCACTCTCAATGTCATTTGAGACGCCTTGTCCATTACCAACAATGGTCACAAACTGTGCTAAGCGGGCGTCGTGCTGGGTGTAGCCAACTGTTGGTTGAAACGCGTTGACATACTCGTGCACAATGTCCCAATGCCACTTTGCGGGTCCCCATTCAAACGTTGGTAAGAGCAAGTAATGGTAAATAGGTTTACTTGCATCTGGCCGCGTTGTGTTACGTTGGTGGCGACTTACACTCTTTTCACGTGTGAGAACTTTTTTGCGCTTTTGGGCGAGCGTTTTGAGCTCTGCTACACATGGATTGATACTGCCATCTGCGCGATACCAACCTTCATCGTGCTCTGGTGTGTTCGGGTTTGCACTGAGCAGCCAAAAGTTGACGTTTTGCAAATATGATGGCAATTCATCTTCAACCTTTGTTAAGGCGTCGATAACTTCTTTGTTGCAGGAACCGTGCCAGCCTGCTAAATCTGATTGGTTCGTAGGTACGGTGTCTTTAGTTTCAGTCACACCGCCTGCAATCATTAGCATTGGGACATCTTCATTCAGTCTTGACTGAATGATTTCGTGGTACCACTCGAATGATCGGAACCCCAATTGGTCTTGTGATCCTTCTGGAGTGTTGTATGGTCTGCTGTCTTTCCATTTCGCTTGACCGCCTTGCCCCCAATTGATTGGTTTATCAAAGGCGTGAGCGTAAATACCCAGCATTAGCGCGTTGGTAATGTCATACTTCTTGCGCTGATTGAGGCGCATTAGCGCCATGTCTAGAAATGCTGTGTCCCAATAGGTGCCACCTTGTTCAAGCGGGGGCAGAATGGGGCGTAACCCACGCCGCAACATAATGTCTGCAACAGGGATCCATAAATCTAAAAAGCGGTCGACAACTTTTGTGCGTGCAAACATCCCAGGCTGCCAACTGGTGCGTTGGTTGGGGCGGTCATAAAAGACAACATTTTCAACATCCCAGCGTGCGTATGTTTTAACCAAGCTGTCTACAGCCGTAAGGTCAGGCACACCAATTGGTGCAGGAATGTGAATAATTGGCTTGATGCCAAGTTCTTGTACGCCGCGAATGAATGCCTCGGGGATGGCGCGTGCCATGGACCCTCGAAGCGTCAGCCAAGAGATACCTAATTGGGAAAACTCATCCTTCCATGCTTCAAGATCTTTTGCGCGATAGTGAAGTTCATCAGGGAAGTAATGAAACCCATAACCAGTACGTGTTCTATTACCCATCACGCTTATATAGTGCAAGTTGTGTACCATTGCTCAAGATTCTGAGCGCGAATTTGCACAAATTTTCACAACTAAATTGTGAATTGGAAAAGCACTTCAAAAACACGTTTTAGAAAGTATGTTCTAGTGTATTGTAACAAAAAAGAGGATAGCTATACAACCATCCTCCTAGTCATTACGGCAATTTCTTACTAGTGTGAAATTGTCATCTTCATAATTTTGCCACCACGCCCAACGGTTACACGTGCATACTCTTCAGTACCAGCCCCGTTATATTGAATCTGGCGTGAGAAGCTATATACCTGATGATCAGGGCTATTGGACATCCCTTTTGCGCGGCCTGCTGAGACCCGGCCATTTTGAGCAACATAAAGGTCAGGTTTTAGAATTTTGACCTTAGCATTACTCATTGCTGGTAAATAATGCGTGACCTGATTTTTGACGAAGTTGACAACTTCGGGCTTTTCAAGCTGTTCAGGCAAAATGCATTGTCCATCAGAACACATTGGCAATGACTTCGGTAGGGTTATTGGCCGCGTCAGGGCTTTTGCGCGCGACGTCTGCTTGCGATAGTAACTTAGAAGCGGATCACCATAGAGAACAAAGCTGATCAATGATTTTTGGTCTTCTCCATCTAGGAACCCTTGGTTGTCATTCATCATTGAGGCGTAGGCCAGTTTAGCTGAACGGAGCGCATCGCCTGCGGCGACACCGCTGGTCAGACGCTGCCAGAAAAGCTTTGCGAGTAAATCGGCGCTAATCAGTGGGGAAGAAATTGTGCCGTAGGCGATTTTGGTAGACCCTACAAATGTTGTTGTGCCAAGGGCTAAAAACTGTAATGCCATGGATTCGCTAGGCTGTGTTTTCTGCAGCACATGTGCTCCATAGCAGGCCTCAGACAGCACTGCCCGTGGAATGCGTTTGATGTGATTCAACAAATCTTCGGGATGGATTGCTTTGGGATACATTGGACCATCACCAATGAGCCCTTTCCGTTGTCCATACCAAGCTGGACTATCTTCCAGTCCATGCAAGTTGAAGTATAAGAAGTCGTTGTCGCGAAATTCTTCGCGCGGCCAGCCACTTAAGTCTAGTGGGGGGCTAGAAACCAAATCATGAGGGTCGCCAATTGGGCCAAAAACGTCGAGGGAGGCTTTTTTCCAAATATCAGCAGTGATGCCCGCTGCGTAAAAGTCGCGTCCTGTTTCTTGACCGCCCATTAGTTTGGCAAGCAGTTCAAGCAGCATTGCCCACCAACCACTTGTTTGCACGTCAATTGGCGCATCATATGCAGCGATTGAATTTTCGATCAGTGCAAGCAGTGGGGTCGGATCATTCGAGTGATCGCAAGGTAATCGGCCAACGCTCCAGTCAAGAACAAAGTAATTTTCGTCCATCGTGCCATATGGGTTGTCAGATGGCACATCCTTATCAACATCATCAGTGGGATTTGGCAGCCGATGAAATGGAATGATTTCGTCATTGCCAACAATGAGAAGGGATCCAATCTTTTTCCGACTGCTCTTTAGAGCGCTGTTCAGATCATGCAGCACAGTTTTTACTTGCCATGCGTTGCTTGCATCTACCGCTGGAATGTTGAATTTGCGCAATGTGTTGACATCATCAGGCGCAATTGTCAGAACACTGCGTTCAGTTTGTCGACCGCTGACTTCCGAAAGTCGCCCTAATGCGGCACGTATTTGGCTAGCGCCTGTAGCACCGAACTTCTCAGACAATAGCTTGAAGCTGGTAAGAATTACATGAACTGGAGCAAGCTCTACTGGTTGCTCTTTCTTGCGGCTTGGCGCAACGCGTCGTTCCAAGGAATTGGAAATGTCAACTGGTTTTTCTTTTTCAAGATCACGTGTGTCAGCTTCACGTTGAAATTTAGTCGCACTGGTTTTTTGTGTGACTTTGCCCGTAATTTGGTTAGATCCAACAAGCAATGCGACCGAGTTTGGCACAGGGCTTGGTAGTGAGAAATCTGGATCTTCCGGCCAAACGCTTTGGTAAGGATGGTCTGAACCCCAATAACGCTTTACGACTTGTTG
>JAHDBS010000165.1:0-1514 GCA_020630225.1 Anaerolineales bacterium
AGGCTAGCCCAATAGTTATATTGATGCCCAATCCCAGAACGGCTGGAAGTAATGTCCCATTGGACACTCGTGTTGTATTGCACGCCAAGCCAAATGATTGGCAGCCCCAATCCCATCCCAAGTATTGCTGCACGGATGTAGAACTGACGTGAGCGTTGCGCTGAAAACAAACCCCATTTGTAGAACGCCATCCCAATTAACATCAGTCCGCCAGCGCGCCAGAAGACTGCGAGCAGAAGCGAAGCGGTATTGGTCTCAGGCGCTGTTGGCAGTTGGTGCGCCATTTGTGTGCGCCAGCCGCCTTGTGTGAATCCGCCAGCTTGATATGCAGCTACTTCAGATGCAATCGCGTCAGCACTGGGAGACCAACGGCTCAAAATTGCAGCGATACTCTCAGCTGACATAGAGTCCATCGCTGTGCCTGCATTAAGCAACAGCAGGCTACCGATAGTCAGCATCACTAGCCCTAATGTCAGTTGGTAACTGGAGTGCACATTGCGGAGCAGTACAACAACAAATCCGCAAAGCGCATATGTCACCAAAATATCGCCGTCCCAAATCAGATAGGCGTGCGCAAGCCCAATCAGCAATAGCCAGAAGGTGCGCCGATAATGAATTGGTAAAGGACGGACTCCGCGTTGTACTAGACGATCTGCAAAGAGCACTATGCCAGCCCCGAACAGCATCGAAAAGATATTCATCATTTTGAGATGCGTGAACAGATGACTGAATAACCAAACAATCCAATTGAGGCCGGTCAAGTCGCCATACACGGTAGGGTTGTTGTAGGCAGCCGAGGGCATGGAAAAACTTTGGATGTTCATCACAAGGATGCCTAACAAGGCAAAGCCACGCAACATGTCAATTGCCATAATGCGCTGAGAAGGTTGGGCTGGCATATTCATAAGGATTACTTCAAGTTCTGCGTTGTGAGGCTAAAGGTGTGCTGGTGTGGTTTGTATTCCATAGCTTCAGGAATTACGCACACCCGTATAAACGCATACGCATAACCTGTCAATTTGTCGCGCGGTATTTGCTATTAAGTGGTGTATGAGGGTGAAGGCAATACGAAGTGCCTGGTGTAAACGGGCAGACGCAGCGGTTATGGGCACTCAGGAAGTTCAACTTCTAGCAGTGAGTTGAGCAGGCAGTGCTTTTTCAGGGAAGTTGAACTTCGGTTCTGCATCTCCAACTCAAAGTTCAACTTTCCTTCCAAGACGCTGTCGCGTTAAGAGGAATGAAAAAGTTGAACTTTCGGGATCTCATAGCCAATGCAATACGAAGAGCCTAACGTAAATAGGCTGGGACAGCGGTTACGGTTACTCAGGAAGTTCAACTTCTAGCGGTGAGTTGAGAGGGCAGTGCTTGTTTCGGGGAAGTTGAACTTCGGTTCTGCATCTCCAACTCAAAGTTCAACTTTCCTTCCAAGACGCTGTCGCGTTAAGAGGAATGAAAAAGTTGAACTTTCGGGATCTCATAGCCAATGCAATACGAAGAGCCTAACGTAAATAGGC
>JAHDBS010000165.1:1614-9075 GCA_020630225.1 Anaerolineales bacterium
GTCACCACAATCAAAGAATTCGCGCCTGCTTCTGAAATAGCAGTTTCTAGAGCATCCGCGACGTGTTCGGTTGAACGAATTGTTGCGTCTGGCAGAATAGCTTTGGCTGCTTGCGCAAGCGCGGCATGTGGGTATGCTGGCTTGCGATAGACGTGCGGCTCGACAAAGATGAAGTTGTTGCAATACGCCTTGAAGGACTGGAGCGACTCGCTCGCATCTTTAGCGCTGAGCATGCCGAAAATCACGGTCAGATCTTTGTCTGGATACTCTTTTTGCAGCGATTGCACAAAAGAAGCGATCTTCGCGGGATTATGCGCGCCGTCCAAAATGACGGGTGGATCGGTTTGGACTAGCTCGGCGCGGCCAGTGAAGGACAACGTTGGTAACGCAGCATCGATTTGGGCTTGGCCGAATGGGAAGCCGTGTTTTTGGGCCAGCAGGTCAACAGCGGTAATGGCGAGTGCAGCATTTTCACGCTGGAAGTCCCCCTTTAGCCCAACGCGACAGTTCCGATAGGTATTGTGTGGCGTGGTGACATCAAAGCTTTGGTCCGCATGTTGCGTATATTGCAGGTGGTAAAGCGTGGCGTTCTTTTCTTGTGCTTCCTTTTCAAAAACAGCTAACGCTTCAGGCTTCGTTTCAGCGGTCACCGCAATCCCGTTTGGTTTGATGATGCCGCACTTATGCCAAGCAATTTGTTCTAACTTTGCGCCAAGCGTATGCGTGTGATCTAGATCCACATTGGTGATCACTGCAATTTCGGATGGCAAGACATTGGTCGAATCTAGGCGCTACGCTCGTTTCTACAACGGCCCAGTCGACCTGCTCGCGTGCAAAGTAAAGGAAGGTGAGGGTCATCCATACTTTGGCGTAAGGAAGCTCTTCACCTCGGTCAACCCAAGCCTGATAGGTTGGCTTGAAGTCTTCTACTAAGGCAGTGAACTCGGAAGGGCTAATCATGCGGCCATTGGTGCGCAGCTTCTCATTGGGAATTTGCAAATACGGGCTGACATGATCTCCAACGCGCTGCCCACAGGCTTGTAGCAATGCGGCAATCATGGTGGTGACAGAGCCTTTGCCGCTGGTGCCAGCAATATGCACTGACTTGAAACGCGCTTCAGGGTTATCGGCGAAGTCTAAGAAACGTTCGTATTGCGCAAATTTCGTGCGATAGGACTCAACTCCGCTTTCAAAGGTGCGACCCTCTTCGGGCGTTGCATCCGCCACAATGCGACCGATGATCCATTTATAAGCGGCGTTGTAGTCAGAAATAATTTGTTCGTAGGTTTTAGACATGGTTATTTGTAGTGCGTGACAAAATTGTCGTCAAAGATCATAAAGATTGTAATGTGCCAAGTGCGAAATATGGCAACGAAATACGCAGTACGCACTAGATCCGTAACCTAAATTCCGCTAACAAACACGCTCGCCTTTCATCCTCATCTGCTAACAGCCTTTCTACGGTTTCTGTCCCGACTGTTTCCTTATAGGTCATGTGCGTCAACGTCTTGCGACCAGTTGGTGTGGCTAATGTTGCCATCATCTGTTTTGTGAACACAGACTCGGGCGAGGTTTGATGATACTCGCACATAGCTTGAAAGTCAGCCCGTTTGCGTGGTTTGCGGGTGAAATCGAAAACTGGTTTCCAATCTTTGTCATTTTCTTTGGATTGCACCTGTTCGTGGTCTGAAAATTGCACCACTCTATACAAAATGCCTTCAGCACTGACTGTGCTGCCATCCAACTTAAGCGGCGAACGAAAGCCGCGACCTTGGCCCACATCTACCAAGTAGGGTTGATCAAGGTCTACCAAAATTGCGTAGTGATCAAATTCTGGCCCTGCGATATTGTCGCTCCCATACATTCTGGCTGAGATTATCGTTATATGATAATTTAGGACTTCTAAAAGGTCTCCGAACAGAGAATTGCACTCATAACAGAAGCCACCTCGGTTTTCTGTAACAATTTTTTGGAACACGCTATCGGTATCAATTTGGATGGTGCGTCCGATGTGGATATTGAGATTTTCAAATGGCACATTCAATAAAAATGAGCGCTGTAAATGAGCGAGCGTTGCTAAGGTTGGCGTCAAGTCACCTTCGTAATTGATGCGTTTTAAGAGTTTATTCACTAATTCTGCTGAAGTTTTCATGATTTTTAGCTAATTCGCGACAAATGCGTCAGTAATTTGTTCACTTGTGACAATAATCACAAGTGAATATTAATGCAGTTCTTATGTGACAAGTTTCACAAATGACTGTACACTATAAGTGTCCTTTCCTCCTTTGCAAGAGCGAACACTCCCCTTAGTTCGCTCAATAGTGTGGCTAGGCCGTGTGAATGCACGGCCTTTTTTCTTTAAGTCACACTTTCGCGTGATTTGAGAAATTGCAATGTGTGTAATGCTTTATAACGATCCTTGAACCAAATCGTGTCCTTTGTTTTACCTACAAGTCGTTAAAAACCCAATACAATATAGAGCGAGACGGCCATGGCAGGTGGCCTTTTTCTATGCTTACCACTGATTGGATTACATATCGCGCCAAACGCACGCCGCATGCCCTTGCTCTGCAAGTGGGCGACATGCGTTGGACCTATGATCATTTGGATCTGCGAGCAGAGATGTTTGCGCGACGACTTGCTTGCGCAGGCGTAATGCCAGGCGACAAGGTTGGCACGCTGCTTAACACCCGTGCTGAATATGTTTTTGTTGTCCATGCACTCACGCGAATTGGCGCAACATTAGTGCCATTCAATACGCGACTCACTGTGCCAGAATTGCAGTGGCAGCAACAGCTGACGCAATGCAAGATCATTGTCTGTGATGCAGCAAATGAAGAGACTGCTAGTCACTTAGGCGCACCGCTTTATTCTGTAGATGGCCCTAACTTAGTTGACACGGTTGCGTTGTCAGAACTGTCGCCAACGCCAGAGTTGTTTGTCCCATTGCCTGCTGAACGCGTCCAAGCAATTGTGTTCACGTCAGGAACAAGTGGCTACCCAAAAGGCGTAGAGATCAGCTTCAACAATCATTACTATAGCGCAACGGCCTCAGCTATGCGGCTTGGGTTAGATAAATCCGAGCGGTGGCTTAGCAGTTTGCCCCTATTTCATATCGGGGGGCTGTCTGTGCTGTTTCGGTCTTGTCTCTATGGCACTACCGTTGTCTTAGAGCCAAAATTCTCCATCGACGCTTATGCGCGGCACCTAAAGCAAAATAACATCACGTTGACTTCGCTTGTCCCAACCATGCTGTATCGGTTGCTGGCGGACTATCCTGAGTTGGAGGCGCCAGCCTTGCGCCATTTACTGCTAGGCGGGGCGGCGGCGTCACCAGAGTTAGTTGAGAAATGCTTGGCGTCTAATGTGCCAGTCGCAACAACCTATGGACTAACAGAAGCTACCTCACAAGTCGCCACCATGGTTTGGCAAGATGTGCAGAAGTTTCCTGGTAGCGTCGGCTGTCCGCTGATGTTTACAAACATCCGCGTGCTAGACCGTTCCGGTGGGCGTTTGAATAGCGTACGTCGCAACGAAGTTGGCGAAATTGCAGTCTCTGGGCCAACTATTATGCGTGGATATTTTGAGAACCCAGCGGCAACTGCGAAAACACTCATCAATGGTGAATTGATGACCGGTGACATGGGCTACATCGATTCGTATGACAACCTATGGATTGTGCAGCGTCGGAGTGACATCATTGTCAGCGGTGGGGAAAATATTTACCCAGCGGAAATTGAACGAATTCTGTTAGAGCACCCGTTAGTGGATCAGGCTTGCGTGGTTGGAATGGATGATGCAGAGTGGGGTCAAAAAGTTGGGGCGCTAATTGTAAAAACACCCGCAGCTCCATTAACCACAGAAGATCTTGAGCGTTGGAGCCGTCAACGGTTAGCAGGATATAAACAACCGCGTGTGCTCAAATTTACGGATGCTTTGCCAATGACTGGCTCAGGGAAAATTCAGCGGAAAGCGGTTCTTGCTGAATTACAGTAGCTTCAGTAACGCCTCAATTGCGGCATGTGGCGAAAGTTGTCGCTCTGATACCTGCTCAAGTAGCGCCTCAAATTGATCTCCATTGAGTTTCTCCCAAACCGCTGCTTGCAATAACTTCTTGATTTGCTTCTCAAACTGCATGCGTTGATGGGCGTCGAAATTGCCGCTTTCTTTTAGCCAAGCGTAGTGGGTTTCCACTTGGGTCACTAACTCTGGAATACCTTCCCCAGTAAGACTAGTCACAGGGACGACAGGGGTCATCCATTCGTTGTAGTCCACAACGGCTTCAGTCTCAATGACCTTGCCATGATGGAACGTCTTGGTGGAGTGCCCCAATTCCAACATTGCTTGGAGTGCTTTGATCGTGCGGCGCGCTTCTGGCTTGTCGGCCTTGTTCACGACTAAAATATCGCCAATCTCCAAAATGCCTGCTTTGATTGACTGCACATCATCGCCCATACCGGGTGCTTCGATGACAAGCGTGGTGTGTGCCGTACTGGCAATATCCACCTCAGACTGACCAGCGCCAACCGTTTCGATCAAGACAATGTCATAGCCCACAGCGTCTAGCACGCTGGTGACATTAGTCGTGGCGATTGCCAATCCACCTAAGTTTCCGCGTGAGGCCATGCTGCGCACAAAAATGCCTTTGTCGCCAACTAAGTCTTGCATCCGAATGCGGTCACCTAAGACGGCACCGCCAGAAAATGGGCTGGAAGGATCAACCGCCACAATTGCCACAGTTTTGTTACGACGTCGGAATTCTTTGGCCAATTCATTGACCATTGTGCTTTTGCCAGAGCCAGGTGCACCGGTAATACCCACAATTTGAGCATTGCCCGTATGAGGATGTAAGTCAGTCAGGGCTTGGCGTGCAATTGCGGTGTCGTTTTCAACTTGCGTAATGAGACGACCAAGCGCGCGTGGGCTGCCTGCTAAGGCTTTTTCAGTGAGGCTGTGCATAAATGAAAACGAAATATAAACCGAAGCGGCGGCGAGTAATGGGAGAGTTTGGTCAGGTGACAGGTATCAAAAATATGTTGTCACATTGATAATTGGATCGAGCCAAAATTTTAGCACTGAAGCCCGGCCGCGCCATTGTCTTGTAGAAAGAGATCGGATCCGAAGCAGTCACAAAAAATCAAAATGAAACTACTTAGAAGACTTGTTACTATTGTTGCCGTTTGTATTGCTACCTTTGCGATTGCAGGTGTGGCATTGGCGCAGACGACGACATATACCGTGCGCTGGGGCGACACACTGTCAAAGATTGCGCGCAGTCACAATCTCACATTGACTAGCCTAATCCGTGCGAATCCACAGTTGCCTAATCCGAATTTGATTTATCCCGGTGATGTGATTCGGCTCCCGCTACCTGCTGAGACGCAAGTGGTTGCGATAACCCCAACAGCTACGCCGTTTATAGCAAAATTGCCTACTGCCACCCCAACGCTGATTGCACCCGCGACAGAACCAGCAGCAACAGCACAGCCAACAGTCTTTCCAACGGTGACAGCCACGGCGACGCTCCCACCGCCAACCTCGACCCCTACAGCAACAACAGTCAGCAAGAATGAAAGTCCTGCAACTGGTCTAATTGTGGCTGGCGGCAGTGCTGGGGGACTTGCCCAAACAGTGGCTGGTGCTAAACCGCCAAGCTGTGGATTTGGGTCGTATCAGGGGGAGCGGCTAAGCCGCTTGCAAGGCACAATGCTGATGACCGAACTCGCGCTTGAGAATATCAGTAGCACGCGCGGTGTGCCAACCTGTCTTGCTTTTGGGGGCCTGATTGGCGGGGGACAGACCCCAGTAAGCGTCTTTGTAAACGGTCAGGCGATCCCGTTCCGCGGGCCAGTGCTTATTTCCCGTAGCTATGGGGACTTTGGTCGTTTTGCTTTTGATCTTGCTGCGGACTGTGGGCAAACTTACAGCCTCAACATTGGTGTTCGTTCCGCCGACGGCCAGCTAGTAGAGCAATTGCTAATTGTCGATGTGCCGTGTGGGTAAGGCGTAGCGACATGGCACGCCATGTCACTACAATAGGTCTGTTTACACGCTAAAACGCAGGCCTTGCTAACAAATCCCGCCCATTCTTTCGCTGCCACAAATACCAAATCAGCATGGCAACTGACAAAATAATCAGCAGCCATTCTTCCGGTTCTGGCACGCCAGTCACGACTGGCGGCTGTGTTTCGCCAACGTCTTCATGTTCACGTTCGAAACGATCATCCGCATTTTCGAGCTCGTCTAGACGCTGCTCTTGACGCTTGTTGATCAGCACGATCATCGATGAAAATGGCGTGACGATGCTGTGTTCAACCGCAATCTCATGTAAGGCATCTAGCGTGTCAAGTGTGCCGAGTTCGGTACGCTTTTGCTGCATTTCAGCCAAGATTACGCGGCGGGCAGCGATGGGCGCAAAGCCGCTGTCCGTGTCTGAGTCTGAGTTAGTGTGCACTTCCCAAACGTAACCGTCATAGACATCCACCGAACGATCAGCGTGATGTAGACCAATGCTCAGACGCTCCAAAGCGGTGGTCACTGTGCTGACCGTCCCGCCGCCGCTGGCCTGAATGGCTTCCAAAGTTGGGTCGTCATAGCCCAAGGGGAAACCGTCTAGATGCACCATCCACACTGGCATTTCAAAGGTCGGTCAACCGTCTTGGCCTTCTCCAAGCTGATACCCAGTAGCATCGGTGATGATGAGAGCTGCGTCGTATGTAGCGTCTGCCCGCAAGTCGGAAAATTGGGTCAACAACTGCGCCGGATCTTGGCCGCCAAAATACACAATCTCAGCGGGATCAACATCTGCAAACGCGACCTTTTCAGGGTCAGCGGCATGAAACGCGGACGCCGTCAAATACACGTCAATGTCAGCATCGAGTGCGGCCAACGCGTCAAACTGTGAGGCAACAAAACTGCGACGGGGTTCCATACTCCGTGAACGGTCTAGTACAACTGCCAAACGCACGTCTGCTGGCAGGTCAGGAAGCGTATTTAAGATAACCGGGCGTGCAGTGACGGTTTGACCATTCCCAAATGTCACTGAATGCTTAGCGTGGTCTGGCGGCACAGTAGCCTCTACATATGACGGCAGCCAGCGTCTATCCGCCGGTAAAGTCTCACCGTTAATGGTGCGCACAGTCAGGTCATCCCAATAAACATTGCGTAACTCGGCAAGCCGTGGCAACGGCCACTGCCCGCGCTCACTAACCGTGGCATAGGTGAGCCACATATGCAGCAAGTCACCTTCTTCTACAGTTGAGCGTTGGTTGTCGCCTTGCCACAACATCCGGCGTGGTTCAATTGGGAAGATGCGCAGACGATATTGACGCGGGCCAAGCTGTTCAACCAAGGCGGGATCAACTTGACGGCTGACTTCTTCTCTATACAACTGCTGGGCAGCACCACGTGGTGATACGCGATGCGCAAAGCGCTCATCACGATCGGCGCTATTCCCGAGCC
>JAHDBS010000166.1 GCA_020630225.1 Anaerolineales bacterium
ATTTGAAGCGCAGCCGCTATGGTGTTAAAGAGAGTGAACTAGCGCAGGATCTGGGCTGGCAGTCGTTAGCACAACCAATTTTAGAGTTGGGACATTAGATGTCCCAACTCTTTCTTATCTTCATTGCAATTCGAAATCAGGAGAATTGCAATGGCAAGAAAACAGAAACAAGACAAATTAGAAACGTTATATAGCACCGTTCAGGCAAACCCAGGCCGAAAGGCTGGCGGGCTTGCAAATTTACTAGGGTGGCATCGCTCTGACGTTAGCCGAACACTTCCAGCGTTAGAGGAAAGGGGCTACATGTTGTCTGAAGATCGGAACGGGCGCTTATGGCCTTTTGGAAAACGTCAAAACTAATTTTCAAAATGTTGCGGAATGGGAAAAGCCCACATGCTAAGTTGAATTTATGAGAGATATAAATTTTTTGGAGGTGACTAATGAGTAAAGACCAACGTGGTGCAGATCGGCGGATAGAAG
Source organism: Anaerolineales bacterium (assembly GCA_020630225.1). Lineage (GTDB taxonomy): Bacteria > Chloroflexota > Anaerolineae > Anaerolineales > UBA6668 > JAHDIM01. The sequence goes on from JAHDBS010000166.1 coordinate 481, forward strand.
CTGAACGTCTGTGGTTGGAACGCGCATGGTCTGATGCAGAAATGGCTGACCGAATGGGCGTAAATAGACGTACCGTGAGCCGTTGGCGAGATCAGCTAGGCGATGACAAATTTACGCAACCTGAGTATGGCAAATACCAGTTGGATAAACGTGTCTACATCACGCAATTGAATTTCAGTCATCATGAAGCGCTGATGTTGTACCTATCTGCCCGACGGCAGTCGCAACAAACCCGTGCTGCGCATCAACATACTGCAGATGCCCTGAGCAAATTGGCGCTAGCACTGGCAAAGCCAATGACGGAAAAGCTAGTGCAAAACTCATATGAAATTCTCAACCGGCAAAATGATCCGCTACAGCAAAAGGTATTGGAAACCCTTGTTCAAGGCTGGCTAGACAACAGAGTAGTTGAAATAGATTATCGCGCTGCGCGTGACAATAAGAGCCGCAAGCACCGTATCAAACCTTTTCTCATTGAGCCTGCGGTGTGGAGTGACAGCATTTATGTCATTGCTGCTAGTGACCAAATGCAAGGACAAATTCAACCATTCAAAACAGAGCGGATTGCATATGCACATCTGAGTCTTGAAACGTTTAATGTCCCCAACGCGTTTGATGATGAAGCCTTACTACGCCATGCGTGGGGCGTCTGGACTAGCCAAAATGCGCCAACGTTGGTCAAGCTCAAGTTTGCTGCAGGTTTGCCTAGTCGGCGCGTAAACGAAAGCCTTTGGCATCCTTTGCAAACCATTACATCACAAGACGATGGGAGTTGTATCTGGGAAGCCGCAATCGCTGAACCATTGGAAATGCTCCCATGGATCCGTGGGTGGGGTAGCGATGTTGAGGTGCTGGAGCCAGCAGGGTTGCGCTCAAAATTGATAAATGATGTAGAAGCACAGTCATTCAAATATGGCACTCCCAACTTAAGCACAAGACAGCCATACCAATGGTTATACGCCAAAACAGACAAAGAAAACCCTAACAATATTCATCTACTCCTATATCACTTGATTGATGTGGGGATGGTAACTAAGCTAATTTGGCGACAAGTCCTCACTCAGTCGATCAAAACGGAAATAGCAGATCTGCTGGGTTTAACTGTTGATCAGACTGAAACAACAATTGCGTTTTGGGCAAGTTTGCATGATCTTGGGAAAGCCAGTCCTTCATACCAGAAGAAATATAGTCCGCAGTGGCTCAAAGACAAAATTGTTGAAAGCGGATTATTGATTGACAGTGAATATTTCAACTCCAAGACCCGAAATCCCAAGACTTCACATGCAAATGTCACAACAGCAGTACTCACTCCACTACTGTTGCAATATTGTGACGTACCCAAATTACTAGCACAGAGTATTGCTCAAGCTTTAGGTGGTCACCATGGAGTTTGGCCCAAGGAAGCCAATACACATCAGATTTGTGACTCTGACGTAAAGACTTGGGATGTAGCTCGCAAAGATTTGCTTTGGGAATTGCGGAGCGTGTTTCAACCTTCTCCAATAACGCACAATCTCACTGGGGAAAATCTAAACCGATTAATGACTATTTTTTCTGGTCTAGTTTCAGTTGCTGATTGGCTAGGCTCACGCGAAGATGCATTTCCGTTGATAAAACAAGTGATTTCTACGCGTGAATATGCGCAGCAATCACAGCAACAAGCGTCGAAAGCACTTGTGCAGCTAGGTTGGATTGGTTGGACGCCTAATAATGAGGTCAAGTCGTTTGCTGATCTATTTTCACATCTTGGCTTTGAATCACCGCGCCCAGTTCAACAGGAAATTATCGATGGCACTGCCAGTATTACAAATCCTGCGCTTTACATTATCGAAGCACCAACGGGAATTGGAAAAACAGAGGTCGCTTTGTATCTTGCTGACCGAGCATTACAAATGCAACAGCTACGCGGCATTTATGTTGCCATGCCAACCCAGGCAACTAGTAATCAGATGTTTCAACGGGTACAGGACTTTCTGCAGCATCGTTATGCAACTGATGTTGTGAATTTGCAATTAGCGCATGGTAATGCCCGGTACGATGCTGATTATCAGAAATTTGTTCTTGCCCAAGTCGGTGCTGATGACCAGACGAATGGCACGCTTGCTGCCATGAAATGGTTTACAGAGAAAAGCAAGCAAACGTTGTTAGCACCTTTTGGCGTAGGGACTGTAGATCAGGCTTTACTTAGCGTACTGTACACCCGGCACTTCTTTGTTAGGCTTTTTGCATTGGCGCACAAAGTGGTCATTTTTGATGAAGTACATGCTTATGACACATTCATGAGCACCATCTTCGAAAGATTACTGCATTGGTTGAGTGCACTTGGCTGCACAGTAATTCTGCTTTCAGCAACGTTACCAAAGACCACACGTGAGCGCTTGTGTAGAAGCTTTGGGGTTGAACCTGAAAAAAGCGATGGCTATCCAATGTTGACCATTGCAGAGCGCAACAGTTCTACACGAACAATCCATCTTACGCCACCTACAGACATAAAAATTGACATCAATTGGATAGAACAATCTGAGATTGTTCCACTAGTCCACACGGAAATAGAAAAAGATGCCTGCCTTGCGCTGGTATGCAATACAGTGGGTGAAGCACAGGTTGTTTTCAAGGAATTGGAAGCAGCACGGCTGGCAGGAGACTTAGAGATTGAGCAAGACAATCTAATTTTATTTCATGCGCGTACCACCCAGATTTGGCGTAAAGAAACTGAAGATTATGTGCTGCAAATTTTTGGGAAACCTCAAAAAGATACAGATGGTAATTCAGTTGATCATCGGCCTAAACGCGCAATTATTGTTGCCACACAGGTCATTGAGCAAAGCCTAGATCTAGATTTTGATGTCATGATTACTTATCTTGCGCCAATGGATTTACTCATTCAACGTGCAGGTCGTTTACAAAGACATTCAGTCAGAGATCAAGAACGCCAAGGTAAATTTTCTAGACAGTTACACGTCATCAGACCTGAACCTGATGAAACTGGTGTGCCTAACTTTGGCAAAAGTCAATATGTGTATGAGCAATATTTCTTGCTGCGTACATATTTCGAATTGTTAGATAGACAGGCGTGGCAATTACCCTCAGACACAGTTTCTTTGATCGAAGCTGTTTACCAGATTGGATCGCCAAATCATAGTGATGCATTCAAGCATGAGCTACTAAAAACGGCACACCTCATTTGGCGTGCTAACCGTCAAGACGCTGCAAAAAAAGCTTCTACCCAACTCATAAAACGAGCCGACGATGATGATCTTCTATACATGCAGTCACATCGGCTGGAAGAAGATTCACCAGAAATTCATCCAGTGATGCAGGCGCAAACACGCGATATTGGGGCGACTGTGACATTTATTTGTCTGCATCACACTACGAACTGCGATGCCTCGACCGTTTCTCTTGAACCAGATCATGACAAATCTAGCGTTGATCTTAATCAGAAGCCTTGGGCAGATCTAACGAGTAAGTTGATGCAGCGAAAGATTACAACGCAGAACTATGTATTACGCAACTACCTAGCTGACAAAGCAATCCCAGTTGGTTGGAAAGAAAATTCGGTTTTATCCAGAATGCGACATATTGTTTTCGTCAATAGTGTGCATACCTTTGACTATGACGATGAAACCTATCAGTTGCAATTGAGCAAGAAAATGGGACTTGAACTACACAAGCAGGAGAACAACTTGGAATGACAGCATCCTTCAATCTTATTGATCAACCTTGGATACCGTGCATCGACCTGAATGGTGGTGTGCAGGACTATTCAATACAAGGTGTATTTGAAAATGCACAAAACTTGTTAGATATTGCGCCTTCGTCACCATTAGAAAAAGTCGCAATATATCGCTATTTACTTGCAATTTTGCATCGGGTCTATGGGCCGAAAAATGTGCAAGCGTGGGCAGAACTTTGGCGTGCAGAGACGCTTGACTCAGATGCTTTGCGAGACTATTTGGAAAGTCGATATAACTGTTTTGACTTGTTCCATCCGGAACGTCCGTTTATGCAATTTACTGATACTCGCTATAAACCAAAGGGTGACGTACATGGGTTGGCTTACGGAACAGGATTTCATCCCAAAAAATGGTATTGCCATGAATTGCTTGCGACTAGCAGTTCTTTAACTTTTCCTCAAGCAACACGTGGTTTTTTGTCAGTATTGACATTTGGATTTGGTGGATTAAGTGGCCTAAAGAATGTCAGCCATGAAGACAGCGCGTGCACAAAGGGTATGACGTTTTTGATCCAATCAGAAAGTCTAAAAAGATCATTGTTATTGAATCTAAACAAATATGAACTAGACCTTGATAGTTTTGAGCCTGATTTGCCAAATTGGGAAGTTAAAGACGCCTTCGAACTCTCTTCAAAAAGAACATCAAACGGACTATTAGACCAGTTGACCTATCCGGTAAGAAAAATCAACCTTTTTGTTGATCCTGGAAAGACTGTTGTAAACAATTACCAAATGGGGATTGGTTTAGGTTTTGATGCAGATTCGGATCCCATGAAATGGTATCGCATTGACAAGAAGAGAGGTGCTATCCCTTGCGTATTTGATCAACAGAAGTCAATGTTTCATCATATCCACAGCTTGTTGACTATTGATAAAGTGGACAATCTGCCCCCTGCAATTTTTGCTTGGCTTGCAACTTTAGTTAGACAAGAAGTGCTGTCATCTACGGATACACTGCATTGTGCAGCATTAGGCGTGTCAAAGAATAAAGGGCGCAATGATTTTGTACGTGAAGAGAAATTTTCATTTTCTTCAAAATTGCTTACTAGTGAAGTACATCATCGAATACTAGTTGACGCTACTGAGTATATGGAAAAAGCAGAATTTGTTTTGAAAAAGACATGCGTAATGTTTGCTTTGCATACACACATTGCAAATGCAGGGCAGTACAGTTGGAAGATTTTTAGCATAAAAGGTAATTCTAATGAACAAGTTTCAAAAGCAAATTCTGACACCTGCCTTGAGTGGGTTCAGGCTTCAGGCTTCAAGCGTCTTTTCTGGTCAACGCATGATGTGCCGTTTCTAAGGTTTATTGATTCATTGGGAAATACAGATGAAGCTGATTTGAATATTCTTCGCAATGATTGGGAAAAACAAGTACGCGACCTCACTACCCACGTTTTTGAAAAAATAATTCATACAAGTGCTTCAAAAGTACGAACGAAAAAGGCATACGCCTTGGCAAGTCGCTATTTTTATGGCGCATTGAACAACATTTGATAAAGGAGGCTTATTGATGAATTATCAAAAATTTGTAACTGAATATTTAGCTGGACTGGCCGTTCCCGGCCAAGAAGACCGCGCCGCTCTTGCCGATTTACGACGTGGTATCGGGGACTTTCCACAAATACCTAAGCGTTCTTTCAAGTATGTGATCCCATGTATTCCAGAAAATGCAGATGCGTGGCAGCGGCAAACCTATTTCTTGACTGCTTCACTATTTGCGTTGCACCCCCTGCGTGGCGACCATACTAAATATGACAATATGGGGACACATTTTGGGCAATTACTAGATCCTAATAATTCAGACAAAAACAAACCAATTGAACGCCGTTTTGGTTATCTGCTAATAGCACATCCGCAAGACTTGCACTTGCGCCTGCGACAAGCAGTCATGTTTTTGAAGTCAAAAGCAATTCCGATTAATTGGGAACAACTTATGTGGGATATCCACAACTGGCATAGCCCTGAACATCTAGACAAACTCACGAATAAATGGGCAAGCGAATTCTGGGGTGCAACTGCCAAAAACAAATCAACTGAAGAAGCACATAATTAACTATTTGGAGACTTAAGATGTCAAACAATCAACCATTTCACACCTTTGTAGAACTACATCTCATTCAAAATTTTGCGCCAGCCAACCTCAATCGTGATGATACGAATAATCCGAAAGAGTGTGAGTTTGGCGGACACCGCCGCGCCCGCATTTCATCGCAAGCGCTCAAGCGCGCAATTCGGGTTCACCCGCGGTTTTCAAAAATTACAGGCTATGAGTTGTCATCGCGCAGCCGTAATTTGGCACGTGTAGTGGGTGGTCTATTACAAAATGCATTGATTGATCATAATCAGTTAGAGGCAGAGAAAATCTCTGACTTTTCAAAAGACTATGAACGAATTGATGACGTAGTTTGGAAGGTGTCGTTGGACTTCATCGCAGATTTTGGAACCGGCATTACTGGTAAAGGAAAGGCAACCCATTCCAAAACTCTTATCTTCATGCCAACTTCCGACCTTAAGCAATTTGCTAGCACGTTGCATGAAAATTGGGATGCGATTATAGAAGTCGAAAAGAAGAATGCGGCTAGCAAGTCAGACAAGAAAAAAGCTGCTGTCAATGATGTTGTGAAAGTATTAGTAACGACCCATAAAAACAAGCTGAAGAAAAAACTCAAAAATACGTCTGCACCAGACATTGCGCTGTTTGGGCGAATGGTGGCGGGCTCAACAGAATTGAATATTGATGCGGCGTGTCAGGTATCTCATGCCATTTCTACGCACAAGGTCAACATGGAAATGGACTATTTCACAGCTGTTGATGACTTAACTATTGATAGTGAACAAGGCGCAGCGATGATTGACTTTACAGGATTCAATAGTTCTTGCTTCTATCGTTATGCCCGCATTGATTGGACGCTGTTAGTGCAGAATTTGAATAATGATGTAGAGCTTGCAAGGAAAACAGTGCAAGCCTTTTTACGCACGGCATTTGATGCAATCCCAAGTGGAAAACAGACTTCTTTTGCTAGCCATAACCCTACAAACCTTGCGTTTTCTGTTTTGCGACATGATGGCATGAGTTGGAACTTATCAAATGCCTTTGAAGCTCCGGTTCGCGCAAACGTATATCCTGTACAAGATCAAACTGGTTTTTCAGAACCTAGTATGGCTGCATTAGATCAACTCTGGGGAGGCCTTGAAGCCTTTTATGACGATCATGAAGTAGAGGCTAAATCACTTTATGTGAAACAACCTGAGGCTTATCTAGAAAAGGTGCCAAATTTACGACAGGCGGTGCAGCCAACCATTTCACAGTGGGTATCGCAAATTACTGACCGTCTCAACTAGTCATACACCTCATGACAACATTACTTTTTCAAGTTGTTGGGCCTATTCAAGCATGGGATTGGCAAAGCGAACATATCGTGAAATTCACACAAAAAGAGCCTACAAAAAGCGGCATTATCGGTATGGTATGCGCAGCAATGGGCATAGATCGGGCAAATACTCAAAGTATTCGGAAATTAGCTGCGTTGAAGTTTGCTGTCCGCGTCGATCAAGAGGGTACGATCATGTATGACTATCATACGATTTTCGAAGAGAAGGAAGTTTCTCAACGTTATTATCTAAACGACGCCATGTTCTTGATCGGTCTAGAAGGAGACGAGCCATTATTACAGCTTGTCCAAAATGGTCTCAAGCGGCCAAAGTGGAACCTGTTCCTTGGCCGAAAGTCGTGTCCGCCTAGCCGTCCCCCGTTTCTAAAAGCTGGTTTGCAACAAAAGCCGTTACTAGATGCATTAGGGAGCTATCCTTGGCTAGGTCAAAGTAAGCGTGCATATAACGATCTAAAAAGACTTCGTGTTGTTAGTGATGCCTCTAAACAAGGACTGTCGATTTCACATGATCAACCAATTAACTTCCAAAAGGGAAGGCGGAGATTTGCGCCGCGCCGGTCAAGATCCTTCTTCATAGACAAACCTTCATTTGATGCGCAAGCATCCTATCCAAACATGTTTATGCAAACAGAGGCAAAATCATGATTTATTTGTCACAACTCACGCCTAACCTCAATAGCCATAAGGCGCAGCGCGATCTTGGCGACCTCTATGAACTGCACCGGACGCTGCAAACGCAAGGGTTTGGCACTGACCGTGAAACCAGCCAAATGTTGTACCGCATTGAAAATACGCACGCAGGCACACGCGTGTTAGTTCAGTCTGCTCAAGCGCCAGATTGGACGGCATTGCAAGCCAACCAGTATTTGCAATTGCCACCGCAAACCAAAACGGTTGTGGCGACGTTGGCAGCGGGCACGAGTCTACGCTTCCGCCTAATTGCCAACCCAACCAAAAAGAAGATGCGCACCGATGCTGAAGGCAAGCAGCAGCACAGCAACCGCGTGCCACTTGTGCATGAAGCCGCACAACAAGAGTGGCTGCAACGCAAAGCCATGCAAAATGGCTTTGCGTTGCGTAGTTGCCAACTTTCACAATCGCAAGTGGCCTATGGCAAACGGCGCAAAGGCAAACACGCTATCAAAATCTATTCCGTCCAATTTGATGGTGTCCTCACCATTACAGACGCAGACAAGTTTCAACAGGCTTGGCAACAAGGCATTGGCCCTGCCAAAGCCTTTGGCTGTGGCTTGTTATCTATAGGCAGAGCGTAACAGAGTAAAGAGTAAGAGTAGAGAGACAGAGCCAAAAGCATGGCTGCTAGCCATTGAGATAGGTGTTAACGAAAACTCACCTCTATCTCTAGCGCGTACTTGTACAGAGCTTGTCGAAGTAGCGCGGTTCTCTATCTCTATCCTTCCCACGCACCTTAACAACAAAATAAAAGGAGCATTGCCC
>JAHDBS010000167.1 GCA_020630225.1 Anaerolineales bacterium
GCAATGATTACGCCAAGTAGAGGTGCGATTGCAATTAGAGAGGTAAGGCCACGAGCTTCCCAATTTAGCCTGATGATGGTGCGCATCGCCCAAGGGAATGTCATGATGTAGAAGCCTAACAGTAGCCATAAGCAGCTTTGTAATTTATTTATCCAATCGCCTTTGTGCTGAAAGAGTAGATAAATACACAATGCATATGGCATGTACTGCGCAACTGGACGTACCATGGCCGGAAGGCCCAATGCTAAGCCCGCGATGAGTAAAGTTACCTTTGAAGAATGTTGCGAGGTTAAGATGAACACCCATATGCTAAACACTAGCATCGCGATGAAGGTGGATTCAGTGTATATCTCGCCGCTCTCGATGATGTAACGCGGATCTAAGGCCAAAATCAGTGCGACAATGAGGCCTGCAGAGACAGAGTAAACTCGTTTTGTAATCAGATAGCCAAAAACAATCGTGAAACAAGCGAGTGCTATTTGGCTGATCTGTACCCCGAGGACTACCCCTGTTTCACCAAATAGTAACCAGCTAAGCCCCACTAAGTAAGGATAGATTGGCCCTACGATTGTAATCGCCTTATACCAAGGTGCCTGTAGTGAGACGCCATTGCCTTCTGCGACACGCTTCCCCACAGCCATGTAAAACTCTCCGTCACCTCCCGAAAGATCGGGATTCGGGTTGAGTATTAGGATCCAAAAGAGACGCAAAACAATTGCGACACCAAGAATTACGAGAATTGAGTATTTAGATTGCTTGAGATCTGTAAAGTCTTGTTGGACTTTGGCGCGAAGAGAATTATTCATTCTTCAACTTAGCGAGATCATCTCGTAAGAGATCTAATTCATGCTGTAAAAGGCCAATTCGCTGCGCTGCGGTTCGGTTTTGCCGAGTCAGGAGTGTAATGAGATGACTCATATACAGCATAATAATGACAAGGCCAACAAACCCTGCACTGAAGAGTGCGCTAGGTGGGTAGCTAATGCCAAGCTGCGTAAAAATGAGGTTATCTAAAAGCGGGCGGGCTAAGGCTAATACCACTACTCCCCCTGAGATTATCAACCACCAGAGCGAATAGCGTTCTGCTAATGCCCGGCGACGGACCATCTCTAGGACTAAGATGAATAGTGCCAGAGCAACGAAGGTAATGAGAAGTGTCAAGCGATCAAAAGACATTGCGCTTATTGTAATTCGCGTTAGCTAAATACTTTTGGGCGGCGCCGGATCGTCAGGATTGCGATAGCTAGCATCACCTTAATCATGTAGTATGCCGACCGAATTGGCGTAATAGAGCTTTGGCCACCGTAGCGAGGGTTCATTGTGACCGGAATTTCTTTGACCTTTACGTTTGCTTTATGGAACTGCATCAATGCCTCAGGCTCAGGGTAGTCTGATGGGTAGATGCGTGAACACATTGCTATCGCTTTCCGGTTGCTGGCGCGAAATCCAGAAGTAGGGTCAGTATAAGGCTTGCGTGTTAGTAACGAAATATATTTGGCAAGAATAATGATGCCAGCCCGCCGTGGTGCTGGCGTAATGTAGCCCCGGTCTTCAATATACCGCGAGCCAATTACGACATCGGCGTTGCCAGAGACAAGGTGCGGGATCAATTCGCAAATTTCATCTGGATTGTGCTGACCATCGCCATCAACTTGCACCATGAAATCATAACCATGTTCATGGGCGTAGATAAATCCAGTTTGCATCGCAGCGCCAATGCCAAGGTTGTATGGCAAGGTGACGACCATTGCCCCAGCGGCTTTACCGACTTTGGCTGTGTTGTCTGTAGAGCCGTCGTTAATCACCAAAATATCAGCCCCTGGCACCGCGTGATTGACATTGCCAATTACACGGGTGAGGCTTTCTTCTTCATTTAGAGCTGGAATGACGACCAGTAAACGAGTATTGTCTGGTAATTGATAAGGCTGCGGCAAGCGAATGGCTCCAACGCGTAAGTCTAATAATAGTTTGCACGTGCAAACGCGCCAAATTTTACCACCGCGTCACCTTGAGCGGATTAGAGCTGAATTGAAATGCGCTGTCCTGTTTTGGCAGACTCTAGTGCTGCAACAGCGGTTGCTGTCGCCATGAGGCCATCTTTAGCAGTGATGAGTAAGGGTGCTTTACCCTGAATGGCATCCACGAAATTCTCAAGTAACGCAGCATGGCCTTTGTCTTGCTTACGCAATGTTTGCGATTTTCCAGATAGCCCGCTCAACGTCAGCGTTTTGAAATCATCTAAGACAGCAATTCCGCCGCCGCCAATGACTTCAAAATACTCTTTCGGGTAGCTAGAACTGCCATACCCTGTGTAGATCATTGTGCCGGTAGAACCGTCAGCGTACGTCACGGTTGCTGTCAGTTCGTCTAGATCATTATTTAGAGCAGATGCAATGACTGAGACCGGCTCGCTGTCTACAAACCACATCATTAGGTCAAAAAAGTGACAGCCTTCGCCAACAATTCGACCACCGCCAACGTCAGGGTCGCGCAGCCAATGTGTGGCTGGTAAGTTACCGGCATTGACCCGGCTCAACACTTGTTTCGGCCCGTTGATTTTGGAGACGCTGTTTTTCAATGCCATTGCCAAACTGCTAAAGCGCCGATTGAAACCAATGGTGCATAACACTTGATTGCTCTCAACAGCAGATACAACCTCTCGACATTCTTCAATGGTGAGCCCTAATGGCTTTTCCACGAAGATGTGCTTTCCAGCATTTGCAGCTTGCACACATTGGTCCGCATGCAAATTATGTCTAGTGCTAATTAAGACCGCTTGTGTGGTTGAGTCTCGGAGTGCACCGGCATAGTCAGTGGTGGCATTGGGTGCATTTAGGCTTTCCGCTGCCTGACGCGCACTACCGCCACTGCTAGTAATTACATTTGTGGCAACAACTTTGTCGGCTAGCTTATTCAGATTTGGAATGTGCATCAGCTTAGCAAAGTTGCCAGCGCCGACTAGCGCAATGCCAACTTTGCCACTATGGGCCGCTTGGGTGACAACATTCGGCTGCCAGTTGATATCCGGCGCATTTCCTGCGGTTGCATCGGGATATTGCAGAACAACACCAATCGCGTCTGTTTGCGCCACAGCGTCATAGGCGACTGGCGCTGTATCAATGGGTTCGCGATGTGTGATAAGCGGTGCAACATCCATGTGATTGTCAGCAATGAGTTGCATGAAAGCCAGCATGTTGCGGTTTTCTGTCCAGCGGACGTAGCCAGCTGGAAAGTCATAGCCTTTATCTTCGTAGAGTGGGTTATGGCGCCCCGGGCCATAAGAGCGCGACATTCTTACATCAATCTCTTTGACGTAGAAGTCACCTCGTTCAAGCTCCATGCCAACTGCACCCACAATGACAATGCGACCACGCTCGCGGCACATTTTGAAGGCTTGGTTCATGGGGCCAGAGGAAGCTGTCCCGGCCGTCAGAATCACTGCATCTGCGCTGGCGTTGTTTGTAATGGCTTGAACAGCTTTGACAGGATCGGTTTCGCCAGCGTTGATGACATGCTTGACGCCGATTTCACTGGCCTTATTTAGGCGCACTTCAGCAAGGTCGGTGCAGATAACGCGGCAGCCGTTTGCTAATAGGATTTGCGCAGTGAGTAAGCCAATGAGGCCTGTTCCCACGACAACAATTGTTTCGCCTAGTGTGGGTTCACAACGCCGAACACCTTGCATTGCAATTGCGCCAATTGTTGTAAACGCAGCACTTTCATAGTCAATCTCTGTTGGCATTTTTGCCACGAGATTTTGAGGAATGGAAACATATTCGGCGTGATTTGCAAATCCAAATCCCGCGCCTGCAACCCGATCCCCAACGTTGAATGTTGTCACATCTGGCGCCACTTGAATCACTTCGCCTGCAACGCTATACCCGGTTGTGAGCCAGCTTTCGGCGACGTCTTTGACCGCGCCAACTGTCGCACCAACGCCTTGCTGCATTGCGAACTTGAGCGTGTTGAGAACCAGATGCGGTTCCTTAATAGCACGTCTAACGAGGCTGCCACCGCCTTTTAGCGCTGTAGTTTCAGTACCACCTGAGATGACCGAGTTGTGAACGCGAATTAGCACTTGTCCTGCTTGGCAAGCAGGGGCTGGCACGTCCTTAACAAGCAAGCTGCCTTTTCCATCAACGAAGATTTGTTTCATATGAATTGAATTTTACCGAGTCTTAGCGAAAGCGGGAATTATGCAGGGCTGCCAAATTTTGTTTCCAGCAGTATTTCAACATCTTTTGGAGATAACACACCATCAACTGCAATAAGCACATGCGCTACAGTCTCATTTCCAGATGAGTATGCGAAAGTGATCTGAGTGTGCTTATCTAATGCGTCATACGCTGGTGCATATAGCGCGGATTGGCTGGTGACACTTGAAGGTTGCATTGCCGCCACAATTAGGTTTTGCCCCTGCGAATATTGGCTGCACGCCCAGTAGCGCCCAGTGACCACTGCCCCTGGCGCAAAATGAAAATGTACGTAGGTGTCAGCTGAGGCAGCATTTGTAGATCGTTGCGATAGCTTGTCTGTAATGCGTAAGGTTTGCGCATCTTCAAACTGCCATTGACGCTTATGTGTCCAGTGTGGCGTGCGAATGCGACCAACCGCACCGCGTTGAGAGATTTCAAATTCTTCTATGACTACGTCATTATTGAGACGAAATAACTCTCTTTCTGGCAGCTGATTTTGTTCTAGCTGCGCAATTTGCGCAGTGTTGTGCGCTGCTGTACTTCGCAATTGATTACGCACCTCTGGTTGCCCACTGTAGTTGCCACTTCCGGCATCTACTAACACGCGCTTTTTGCCAAGACAGAGCTCGAAGCTGAGGGCGTCATTATGACCGTGCCCGCCCCAGCCTGCAGTCCCAGTGTTTCCCGCTGTGATAGCCAAGCTGAAACTGGCGTTATGTAGCAATCCCCATTTTGCATTTGGGAATACCAATGTGCCTTTGGGGCTTGGGCGTTGCTCGGCTGGCTTGCCAAGCAACCATATTGCACTTTGCTGACGCTGTTGCGAGACTGCGCCCAATGGCTGATCTAATAATCCTGACCCGAGCCCGAGGACACCGTGTGGGTCTTGCCGAGTGAGTAATGTGTGGCGGTCCGACTCTAAGGGCACCCAGCGTCCTGAGTCGCTGTCCCCAAACACTGGGAGCGCGCCATCAGGTAACAGTAGGGTGGCGCAGGCAGATAGCATAGCCTTGCCGTGTTCTACCAGTGCCCGCGGCATTTCAGAACCATGACTATGCACCCACCAAAGTGTTTGCACAAGCATTTCTGTGTCTAGTAAATGGTAAGCACTGCTGCCTTCATAGGCGCAGCCATCCGCCCCTATTTGTTTGTTCAGTTCACTTGTGAGTAAGCGCAGACCATAGTCGCGCCAAGTTTTTGCTGCCGGAAGTGGGGCGAAGTAGACGCCAAGCCAAATGAGGCCGCAGGCATCTGACAAGAGATGATTGGTCCGGGGCCAAGCTAACTCTAAATGTTGATAGATAAAGTTGGCATTCGCAACGAGCGTGTTGAACAACCGCGTTTGTAGTGGGGCCGGAAATGTATTGATCCCGCCACACAATTCAAGCGCCATAAGCCAATTGGCACTTCGAATCGAAACTTCCATTGGATTACGCCAGTGGATACCAGTATTGACGGGGTTGTTTGTGATCCAATCTTCAAGCTGTCGGACAATTTCTTCTGCATAACGCGGCTCTTGCGTGAGGGCAAACGCCTGTGCCAAGGTCACCAGATGATGGCAGCGTGAAAGCTCCCATGGGCGTTTGATATCGCTACCCGTTGTTGGCGGACCAGCGCTGCGCCAATCATACTTAGTGATGAAATCTTGATGCCAGTTGAGAGGATCTAAAGCGACGCCAAGGTGTCCCAACAAGTCATACTGCCCCTGCAAAATTTGATCAGCTTTTTGAATGAGCTCTGCCGTTTGAGATGGAAGGGTTGTTTGAAAGACGCTGGCATTCGATGCCAACGCAGTCGCTATTGATTGGTGTTGGGATTGCCAATGTGACCGCTCTGATGCAGTCACATTTAGCGCCTTAGGTTTTAGCCCAAACCGATATTGCAGTTGATGTTGAAGAATGCCAGCCCAAGCCCAAGCTGGTGGCAATTGACGTACCCAGCTTGGCGTCATACTGATTGTTCAGTGAAGATTTCATCGTAGACAGCAAACGTGCGGGCTGCATTTTTGTAGGCGTCAAAGTGTTCGCGTGCAAACGTATATGCATTAGCGCCCATTGTGCTCGTGAGCTCTGGCGATTGCAAAATCTGGACAATCTTTGTTGCTAAATCTGCGGGGTCGTTAGCCTTTGCAAGGTAACCAGTTTCGCCATCAATGACTAACTCTTGCGGTCCACCAAGATTAGAGGCAACGACAGGTTTCCCCATGGCCGCTGCTTCAATTACGGGGCGGGCGAAGTGGGGCACAATGGATGGAAAAACCAGCAAATCAGCTGCAGCTAAGACTGTTGGGATGTCCGAACGTACGCCAATGAAACGTAAATACCCGTCTGCAATTGCATCTGAGGCTGCGCGCATCACATCACGATCGTAGCTATCTACTCGCCCGATTTTTCGCAATAAGGCTTGTAACGGTTCAGATGCTCCAATGCGGGGCTTTGGTCCGGCAATCAACACGCGCGTGTTAGGCAAGGCCGCTTTGATTTGCGCTAATGATTGCACAAGTGGGAGCGTCCCTTTGGGTTTGGAAGAGCCACCCAACATAACAATTACATTTTGCGATGCAGTGAGATTGAGTTTTTCGCGTGCTTTTTGTTTGTCTAGCGTGCGATCGAAGGTGTCGAAGTCAACAAAGTTGTGAATAACGCGAATGCGCTCATTCGGATGCTGTTGATTGGCATCATTCCGTGAGATTGCCACAACGCGATCTGCTTTGTCTCTAACTTGATTTTGCAACCAGCGCCGTCGGATACCGAAGTAACCATGGGCTAGCGGTTCACGGATATGCCAGACAACGGGCACATTCTCCGCATGTGCTGCATAAGCCCCTGTGACCAATGTTGAGGCATTGAGGTGCACTAGGTCAGGTTTATATTTACGAATGTAACCGCGCATTGCTTTGACAGATGGCCAAAATTTGAACGATTTTTCAGGGAGTTGCCATGCCAGCGCGTTGCCATACCAAACTAACTCAGTATGACTGAAATCAGAAATGTCTGGGGTTACCTCAACTTCTAACCCAGCTGCTCGGTACCGATCGACGACTGGTCCCGGTCGAGTGACAAGCACAATCGGCTCATATTTATCGCGGTCTAGTTGCTCTAATAAAAACAACAGACTTAATGGTGCGCCACCAATTGCGCCGCCATGATGCAAATAAAGAATACGTTTGCGTTGATTAGACATCAATAAATTCGCGCTGCCAGAGCTCTAGAAGGGCTAATGCCCATACGTGCATATAAACGCCGCGGCCAGCATAAAAGTCATTTTTTACATTGGTCACAGCTGCTGCGTTTAGCAGCCCCCGTCGGTTGACGCTGGCTGGCGAAAGCGTGTCTTCTATGACATCTCGCAATTCGTTTTTGAGCCACGCTGCAATTGGCATTTCAAAGCCCTGTTTTTTACGATGCACAATATCGGTTGGAATGAGGCCGTCTAAGGCGTCAACCAACAACGATTTAGGGGCGTCACCAGCTGTTTTGTAATGTCCGGGGAGGCCAACGACATATTCAACAAGTTCATGATCGATTAGCGGAACGCGTAGCTCAAGGGAGTGCGCCATACTCATTGCATCGCTATCACGCAAGAGGGTGCGTGCCATGTACCCTTGTAATTCAAAGCGCGAAATCTGGTTGATAAGGTCTGGGTCGGACGTAACAAATTGGCGCAGGTGAGCAAGCGGATCGCTATTGCTATGTGCTTGCATTAAGGTTGCGCGTTGCTGGGCATCAAACAGCGTTCGTGTTTGAGCATAGCGCGTGAGCGTGTCTGCGCCGAGATAGGCAGGGAGTTTTCGTAGCCCAGCCCGACCAGTTATATTTCCCGCTGCTTGCAAGAGCGCTACTGCTGGAGCTTGCAATGTCCTGGGCAGCGTTTGCCAAATGCTGGCATATTTTGCGTGTTGCGGCAAGCTCTTGAACTGGGGATACCCAGCGAATAATTCGTCACCGCCTAGGCCGGACAACGCGACTTTTACATGCTGGGCGGTTGCTTGTGAGACTAGAAAGGTATTGAGCCCATCACCAGAGGGTTGATCAATCCCGCGCACCATTGCGGCTAGATTGTTTCGCACGTCTTGCCCAGAGACAATGACTTCAGTGTGATCCGTATTGAACCGCTGCGCTGTTTGCCGGGCATAGCTAAGCTCGTCCAGACTTGCACCTTCTTGCGTGAAGCCAATTGAAAACGTCTTGAGCTGCTGCCCACTGATTTTTGTCATCAGCGCGACAACTGCAGACGAGTCAATGCCGCCAGAGAGAAATGCACCGACAGGCACATCGGCAATCATGCGCAGGCGAATAGCGTCATGCAACAACTCTCGAATGTGATTGACTGCATCAGCGCGGCTATGTTGGTGTGGATTAGGTTCTGTTGGTAAGGCCCAATATCGCTCAATTTGAAGCTGACCATCGGCAAAGGTTAGCTGATGTCCCGGTGGTAAGGCTGAGACGCCTTGGAGTGCGGTGTGGGGCGCAGGAATTGAATAGTTTGCTAAATACAACCCAAGGCTGTCTGCATTGAATGTTGGCGTGACAAGCCTGGTGCTAAGAATGCTCTTTAGCTCTGAACCAAACACTAGACCCTGGTTGACGTGTGCATAATATAGCGGCTTGATGCCTAAGCGATCACGGGCGGCAAATAACGTTTGCTCAGTGCGGTCCCAAATAGCGAAGGAGAACATCCCGCGAAAGTGTTCAACACAACGTTGACCCCAATGGATATAGCTTTGCAGGATCACTTCTGTGTCGGAGTCAGATTTGAACTGTACCCCAGCTTGGACTAGCTGGTCTCGGATCTCCCCAAAATTGTAGACTTCGCCATTGTACGAAATAACAAAAT
>JAHDBS010000168.1 GCA_020630225.1 Anaerolineales bacterium
ATGGGTTACAAAACACCGCGTGCCAACGTGTCATGCGCACGCCGGATGCCGTTTTCGATAGAAGTTGCCGCGCCTAACAGGCTGAGAATGACACCAACGGTATAGGTGACTTGATCGCGCGCGGGGCTGGGCGTATTGCGAAGTGCTTGTTTGTTGTGGGTCACATGCGCGGCCAAAGTTGGCTCGGTATGAATACGCTCGTTATGGGTGAAGTCCACTGCGCTTGGATCCAGAATGATGTCGTTCGCGGCGGCTTCAGCAAAGATATGCGTACGCCGGGACGGTACCATTTCAATCGAGCCTTCTTCACCTTGGATGATCCAGTTCTGGGTTGTGCCGGTTTGGCAGGTGCGTAGACGATCGATATAGTTGCCGTGAAAAAAGCCGCTGATTTGAAAAGGCGCATTGCCCGGATTGAACAGCTTTTCCACGGTGTTCATCACTGTTCGGAGGCCAAACTGATGCCGAATGTCTAGCAAGCTGTGCCAGTCTGGCGCATATTGGGGTGCAGCCAAATAGCCAAAGCCAGTGGCTTCAATTTGTTGCGCAACCACCGCTGGCGCGGCCATGACAGGGATGCCCAACTGTTCCAATACCGCAGCTTGGGTGATGCCGCTTTTGGTTGGAATGTCTTCCGCGCCATGCATTAGCACAGGCACCCCAGCTTTGGCTAACGTCAGGCCAATGGCCGGCGCAAGCTGAGCGGTTTTGACTTTGCCATCCCACGGCACAGCAAGATCTAGCAGGTTAGTCACCTTAGGGTGAATGCCATGCATGAATTCATTCCGCACAACATCCACAAACCCATTGATCTCGGGCACGGCTTCGCCTTTTACCCGCTGCGCAATGAGAAATGCCCCAATTTGAGCATCGGTCGCCTCGCGCCGCAGCATCAGGCGCAATGCTTCTGACGCCTCTTCATAGGTCAAATCGCGCTTGAGCTTTTCACCACGGCCAACGGCTTTGATGAAGGGGTGGAAAGCTGAGTGTGTAAGGTGTAATGAGTAAGAGGTCTTAGTAGGCATAGTCAGCGTCGTAACAGCATTACTTGTTACACCTTACTTATTACTCTGACCGTCAACGGCCCACGTGCATCGTTCTCAACGCGTTCAATGCTGTTCCCTGCTCCAAACGTCTCAGCAATGATGGGGGCAAGTTGCGTGAATGCTTCAGCCGTATTGGGGACACGTAAGCGGTCGCGAAAGGTGAGTTCGACTTGCGTGTTGTCTACCGTTAGACCGATTGCTGTGAGCTGCGCGGCAGCCTTGTTGAGGCGCGTTAGCCCAACATGGAGCGCGTCTTCAAGGTCGACGTCTAACGCGCGTTTGCGGATATACATAAAGCCGGGTTCGCCTTTTTCAAAGTCCAAGTTGTATTCGACCTTGTCGCCTACCAGCATAATGCCGGGGCCGTCTGGAACGTGTTTGTAATCGGCAACGTCTAGCAAAAGACCGTCTACGGCGTCTTGCTGAATCCATTGGTGAAATAAGTTGGTGACAGCCGTCAGGTCAATGTCTGGGCTGTCTTTGAACGGGTATTTGATGGTAAATCTGTGTGCTTGCATATTGAATAGAGTGGGATATCACAATCTAGGTGACTACAGTTTCATGGCGCTATGCTTCGTAATCGCTATCGTTGTCGTATTCGTAATCGATAAGACTCGTATGAACCAAAAATGCAGCATGTTCTGTCTGTGCATTTCAAACTAATAGTCTGAAATGTGCTGGCACCGATCGATTACGATCGCGATTACGACAACGAATACGGGAAAAAGCGTACGTTAGCGCCGTCACAACTAGAGACTTGGAAATAAACTCGCTGCGTTGCTGACTGGATGCATTCCTGCGATTTTTGCGTCGGCAGCGTGACAGGCCTCGATGAATAGCAGGGCTTCTTCAACGAGTTGGTGCGCGCTGTCTGCGGTGACCATGGTAGGCGGGTTTTCATAGCGCGAGAACAGATAGCGTCCAAACTTGCCTTTGGCATATTGGTCATAAAACAGTTGTGTATCGAATAGCCGTGTACGGAATTCACTCACAATGCGGTCGGGGTTGTCGCCGACATCTAAGAATTGGGTGCGTACAAGCGCCTTGGCAGCTAGCAACATCGCATTGAATGCCCGTTCATCGGCTTCTTCAAATGCGCCTGCGTCTAGTGCTTCTTGGGCTTCAAAGACCTCGCCCTCGGCTTTGACAATCTCAATCGCGAACAGCGACACGACTTCACCTGCACATTCGCCAATCCCAATGTCACCGATGGTGTAAGGGCGTGGGTCACCCCAGTCGGTATACAGCGTGGCATCCACTGCAATGTCGGGCACGTCCTGATACTTACGCAGTAGCGTGCGGATTTCTTTCTTGCCTAAGCGGGTAATGTACGCTTGGAAGTCTTCCTCAACCGTTTTTTCAGCTACATAGCGCTGCGTAATTTCATCCAATACTGCTGGCACTTGCTTGGATGGCACCGCGCCAACCGCTAGACCGTATGCCCCGGCGTTATCCTTCCACTTGCCACCAAGCACAACTTGGAAGTGCGGCACCCGATAGCTGCCCTTGCGGCGACTGTTCCCAAAGAAGCCAATATCGGCCACATGATGCTGCCCACAAGAGTTGAAACAGCCACTCACCTTGATTTTGAGATCGCGGATTTCTTGCGGCAGGTCAGCGCGTTTTTCAATTAGACGGGTGCGTAATTCACCCGTGAGCCCGCGAGACGCGGCAATTCCCAATTTACAGGTGTCCGTGCCGGGGCAAGAGGTAATGTCTTCAATGGTATCTGCGCCCGGTGCGCCAAGACCTGCCTCAACCAAAGCTTGATACAGCTGGGGTAAGTCTGAGTTGGAGACATAGCGCAACACGATGTTTTGCTCAACGGTGAGGCGAATGCTATCGCCAGTGAATTCACGCGCAATGTCTGCTAAGGCAAACGCCTGATCGGTAGTGAAGTCGCCCAGTGGAAGGTGCAGCGTGACCGCACTGTAGTTCGGTTGCCGTTGTTGATAAACATTGGTGAGCAGCCAGTCTTCAAACCCATCTGGGCGCGTGGTGCCGCTTAGCTGATAGCCTGCCTTGAGCGGATGGTCTTCGTATGCCGCAGCTTCTTTTTCAATCAGCGTCCAACGGTCATCGACGGGAATGGTGGGATATTCGGCTTCCACAAGCCGCGTGAATTCTTCGATCCCAAGCGAGGCGATGAGGAACTTCAAGCGGGCGCGGTTTCGATTTTTCTTTTCTCCCAAACGGGCAAAGATGCGCATGACCGCCTGTGAGTAAGGCAAGATTTCGGTCACCGGGACAAAGTCTTTCAAGACCTTCGCCTGATGCGGCACCGTGCCCAGTCCGCCGCCAACATATAGCTTGAAGCCAGCTACTTTTTCGCCATCGATGTCGCGAACTTGCGCGAGTAGCCCGAGATCATGCATTTTGACCAAGCCGCAGGCTTCAGCTTCACAGCCAGAGAACGCGATCTTGAACTTACGCCCAAAGTCTTGCGCATCATCATGGCCAAGAAAATATTGGGTCAGTGAATCGGCATAAGGCGTGACATCAAAGGCTTGGGTGCGGCAGACGCCTGCCAATGGACAAGCAGTGACATTGCGCACGGCGTTGCCACAGGCCTCTTGGGTGGTAATCCCGACAGCTGCCAACCGCAGCATGAGATCGGGCGTGTCCTCAATGTGAATAAAGTGCAGCTGGATGTCTTGGCGCGTGGTGACATGCAGAATGCTGTCAGAGTATTCGTCAGCGACTTGGCCTAAGACATCTAGCTGATCGGCAGTTACCCCGCCATACGGAATTTTGATCCGCATCATGCCTGGCGCGTCCCAGTGCGTGTCGGGGCCTTTTGTGATGCCGTCGTTTTCAAAGATCAGATCACGCGAGACAATGCCGTCGTGGCGCTTGCCGTTGTCATAGCGTTGGCCGTAGGCGCCGCGGCGCAAGCGTGTTTCAGCAAACACCTTGTCACTGATCTTGCCTTGCTTGCGCAACTGTAGCTGCCCATCGAACTGATCGACTTGGACTTTTAGGTCTTGTGGCACAGTGCCGTTGAGTTGTTTTTCCCAGGTATTAGACATAGTTAGATAGTTTGCTAGTTGGTTGGTGGTCTTGGGTGACTATTGGCTTGCTAACAAACCAATTCCCCAAACAAATAAAAAACGCCCGTAGGAAACCCTACGAGCGTTCATAAATTGATCAATCTCTGGGCATTCCGCTGAAAATTTTCAGGAAATGCCGTTGTGGTGTGCGACCGAAACTAGGTCGTCAATAGACGTGCAGCATCTCCCGTGTTGATACAACAACACAGACAACAGCAGCAACAACACGTTGCGAGAAATGCGGCGATTTGCTTCATTGGCATGAGTATAACATTGTGACTGAAAGTCAGTATGTTGGAATTTTGTACAAAGTATTGGAGATGCTTTGTTGTGCGAGATGCATGGAATCTGGAAATTTGCAATTTACATCCCCAGCACAATCAGCTACACTTTGCTCACATTCGTGCTGCTGTGTTTCACAGTAGTGCTACAGATAACTTATCCAGAGAGGTAGAGGGAACGGCCCGATGACACCTCAGCAACCCTAGAGGGTGCTAATTCCGCCAGTCGTTGTTTGACTGACAGATAAGACATAGTTTATGTGTTTTAGCCCTTTGTTGTGTACCGACAAAGGGCTTTTTTATTTGCGTGATGCGTGAAAAATGAGGAGTGAAGTTACCCAATGGTTCTAACCGAATCGATGGTGTAACTTACTCATCACTCTTTACAGTTCACTTCAATGCTTATGACAACCCCATCCCCACCCTTCAAATCTGCCCAGACCTTAGCTGTCCACGGTGGTACAACGTTTCCGAAAACTGGCTACGGTATTTCGGAGCCGATTGTCCATACCGCGCCGTTTACCTATCACAACACGGCTGATCTAAAGAATGTGATGACGCATCGCGTGGAAAAACAGCCGATTGACCGCCGTGGTTATGCGCGGCAAGGTAACCCAACCGTGTTGGCCGTGGCGGAACGATTGGCGGCAATTGAAGGGGCAGAAAATGTGGTGCTGACACAGTCTGGTATGAAGGCGATTTCTGCCGTGCTACTGACCTTTCTTAGCGCTGGGGATCGTTTGATTTTGACCAGCAACTTATATCGCCACACTTACAACGTTGCGCAGCGTTTGCTAGCAAGATTTGGCGTTGAAACCGTGGTGGTGCCATTTGGAGATTATGCTGCCTTAGAAGCTGCCATCACGCCCAACACCAAACTGATGTTCTCTGAAGCGCTGACTAACCCGAACGTGCGCGTGTTGGATCTAGAAAGATTTGCGGCAATCGGTAAGGCGCATGACGTCCTCACCGTTGTAGATGCCACTTTGGCGACGCCACTCAACGTGCGACCCATTGCGCACGGCATTGATATTGTGGTGCATTCCGCGAGTAAATATTTTTCGGGCCATAACGATATTTTGGCGGGGGCGATTGCCTGTCGGCAGGCGCATTGGCAGCCGTTGATGGATCTGCTCAACTGGACCGGCGGTTTGCTTGATCCAAACAGCGCCTTTTTGTTGGCACGCGGGCTTAAGACCTTAGCCGTGCGTGTGCAGCTTCAAAACGAAACGTGTCGGCAATTGGCGCAATGGCTAGCCGCGCATCCGCGTGTGGTCAAAGTGTGGCATCCAGACCTAGCGAGTCACCCTGAGCATACGCTGGCACAGCGCACGCTAAACGGCTGCGGTGGGTTATTCAGTTTTGAACTTGAAGGTGGCTTAGCGGAAGGTGAAGCGGTGTTAGACAAGCTACAACTGGCACTGATTGGGCCAAGCCTTGGTGGCGCAGAATGCCTAGTCAGTCATCCGTCTGTCACCACGTGGTGGGATAAAACCGCCGAAGAACGCGCCGCAGCTGGCATCAAAGATAATCTGATTCGGGTGTCGGTCGGGCTAGAGGCGGTGGAAGACTTGATCGCAGACTTTGCGCAGGCGTTGGATAAATAGCCTGAGTTCTAAGAGTTAGCATCTCTAGCGAGACTAACTTATGAACCCTGTTAGTTAATGCAAAAGGGCGCAGACCTTACTTCTGCGCCCTTTCTGATTTATTTCTCTGCCGCTGCTTTCAGATCCGCAGCAAACTGATTGAAAACGTCATCAAAGTCAGGGATGAAGCGGGCAAACAGCGGGAACATCGCGCCGCCAATTTTTTCCGTCATTGAGAAGGTCACCTTGCCTGCGCCTAGATCTTTGATCAAGTATTCACGGTTGCCTTGGCGATCGCCCCAAACCATACGCCGAGGCGCCTCGAATTCTTTGACCTGAAGCTTGAAAGTTCGCTTGTCATCCAAAATCGACTTGAGTTCGACTTGACCGCCCTTGGCGATGTTGCCAGACATCGCAGTAATGGTTGAGTTCCAAGCGGTATATCCTTTGGCGTCCGTTAGTAATTTCCAGACAGTCTCAGCACTGGCATTGATAGTTGTGCTAACCGTTGTTTCGCGACTGAATCTTGTTTTGGTTGTTTTGGCGTTTCCCATTTTTTATTTTCTCCTAAACAAATGCTGCCATTATTGACAGGTCTATTAAGTTAGACGACTGCCGCACAAAAAATGATAGTGTTTATCTCGATTCGTTTTCTGCCAAGTGCTGTTGCATCACTTGGCGGTTATGTTCAAGATGGTGTAATTGCAGCTCAGCTGCACCAGATTCAAATGGGTCAAGCTCTTGCAGGATTTTGGTGCGGAGTGCGAGTAACTCTTCTTTGTCTGCGTTTGCTGCCGCACGAGCGAGTTTGAGCTTGGCTACTTCTTCGGCGGCGTCTTGCTCTGGATTGAAAATGCCGTTGAGTTCAGTGCACTGATAGCAAATTCCTTCTTTGTTGATCAATGAACAACGCTGGTCAAAAATGCGCATCAAGGCCTGACGCCCATGATGCAAGTGATGCTTTACCATCGCCTCTGAAATAGACATGATCGTCGCAATTTCTTTGACCTTGAAGCTGTAGACCTCTTTGAGAAAAACCGTCAATTGCTGTTCTAGCGGCAAAGATTTTGAGACGCAGGTAAAGCAAAATGACACATGCTCTCTAATTTCAAATTGACCCTGCGGAGATGTGTGGCGAATGTGCATCGCCTCTTGAAAAAATTGCACATTGCTTAGTGCAGCCTCTTTGCAAATATCAGTGACATTTTCAGGCCAGCGCTTTGCTGCACGTAATTGATCACGGGTCAGGTTAGCGGCAATTGCAAACACCCACGTTTTGAGACTGGCTTCTCCGCGAAACGTATTCAGTTTTGCGCTTGCGCGAATGTATGTCTCTTGGGCTAAATCTTCTGCATCAGCGGCGCTGACCGTCATCCGTAAGAG
The DNA here is from genome assembly GCA_020630225.1 of Anaerolineales bacterium. Classification (GTDB taxonomy): domain Bacteria; phylum Chloroflexota; class Anaerolineae; order Anaerolineales; family UBA6668; genus JAHDIM01. The sequence continues at coordinate 7,347 of JAHDBS010000168.1, forward strand.
AAACGATTTGAGTTCACCGCGCATCGCTTCGAATTCAGTTGTGAAAGTATCGAGGTCAGTAGTCATAGTGGCCTAAATTTTATACTGGATAGAAGGTAGTTGAATCGGCGTAAACAGAGTTCATTTTGCTGTGGCAATCACCAAAAACACTGTGCTATGCGGTAGCTTCACAGTCTCGCATTGTGTATCAAAACCTGCCGCTTGTAGTTTTGCGGTCAATTTTGTAAACCAAGCCTCTGGTGCGGGCGTTGTTTCTGCTGGTGCTTGTCCCGTAATTCGAAACAGCCAGCGCATGAAATTTGGCAGCATCCCGTTCGGGTCCAGCGTTGCATTTGGAACAATTACGACTTTTCCGTTGGGGTGCAACACACGTTGAAATTCAGCCAAGGTCTCCGGCTCAATGATGTAGCTGGTCGGGAATGTACTCACAATGGTTGGAAATGTCGCGCTTGTAAATGGTAATGTCATCACGCTGCCCTGTGTAAGCGGCACGCTGGTCACTTGCTCCTTTCGCAGCCAGCGGCGGGCCAAGCGCCCCATATTCGGCGACAAATCGATCCCGATGGGGTGGTTGCCGCGCTTTTGCAGTTTTGCAAGTAAATGCCCTGTGCCGTGCCCAACTTCTAAAACCGGCCCAGCTTCCTCTGTGACATAGTTCAACGCCTGCGCCTGCCAGTCCCACCATTGCCCAACAGACACGACCGTTGCGACGAGGTCATAAGTGAAGGCTAGTGGGTAATAGAGTAGGTAGAAGATGAAGTTCATACAATGTGATGAGTGAAGAGTGATTAGTGAAGTTTACCCATGTGATGTTCAAACACATTGGCTAAAGCTCACTAATCACTCCTTACTTGTCAAAGATCTAAATGTCCCCAACTCCCAACCACACTCAATCACAGCCCGCCCAACCTCTGACTGTGTCAGCACATTGAGTTCAATCTCACGCATTTTGGCATAACTGCTGATGCGGTCGACAGCTTCACTCCAATAACCGGGGTGGCACATAAGTTCAACACTGCTTGCGGTTTCGGTATTTAGAATGTTGAGCAATGTTTCAGTAGAAACGCGGTCTCCAAAAAATTGATCAATGAAAACGTCGGTGGTGCGCACTTTATAGTCTTGGATAACTTCCCGAATGACTGCGCGTTCAGGGCCTAGGTGCGCAAAGCCGAGACCAGGGCTTAGTGTTGCATATGGGCTGCGGATCGGTAGTTCATACTCTTGGGCAAGCTGACAAAGGACACGCAGGGCTGGCTCAGACCAATAGACGGCATGGTGGTGACTATCCAAGTGTGTTGGCATCTGCTCAGACTCGCGGAAGCGCTCGATTTGCGCTTTACATTCGGCATAGAGTTCGCTTGGCTCAAGCTGCGCATGTAAGGTGACTAAGTCACGGGCGCCGTAAAAATTACCGTGTGAATTGAGTAAGCTGGCGATTTGTGCCTTTGGCAGTAACGGTTCGCCTGAGGTCACACATAGGTGCACGCCAATGCCAAGTGTAGGCGTCTCCTGTTGCGCAATGCGGATGTCATCCAGAGCAGATGGCCATGTCATCATGGCAGTTGTACTGCTAACAATGCCAGTTTGATGTGCTACGCGAATGCCACGTGAGACGTCGGGGTGAAGGCCGTAGTCGTCGGCGTTGATGATTAGGGATCGTGGTAGTTGAGAGTTGATAGTTGAGG
>JAHDBS010000169.1:0-3986 GCA_020630225.1 Anaerolineales bacterium
CTTGTGAGGACCAAGTCTGTCACGTGGGGGATAGTCGCGTCACGCCAGGCCTGATAATGTTCACTGTGAACTTGATCGCTTACATCTAATTCTGAACGGTAAGCTTCAAATAGCATCATTCGGCTGGGATTTTTGACTTCTTGAAGTAGCTCAAAACGGACATTGCCATCGGTCGCGCGGGTTGCGCGTTGTAATGCGATTGTGGCATTTGCAAACGTTTGTACATCATCAGGCTGTACATTGACCGTTGTTTGAAAAATCAATGGATTGCTAATCAGCGCAACATCAGAGAGATTTGCGGTTGGGGCGCTGCGATCAATGATTGGGAAGTAACGCAGGCCGAGCGATTTCTTTGCGTACATTCCCTCGACGCTCGACTTCCAAAGCATGAATGGGATGCTTTGCATATGGGCACCCATTGCGGCTTTGTCATCGTATGCTTCGAACATCACTAGCCGCGTCGGGTCTTCAACGTTTTGTAATATTTCAAAACGAAGATTACCCGGTTCGCGAACGGTCTGTTCAGCTAATGAAAGTGATGCAGTTTTGAAAGGATCTACACTCTCTGGTTTGAGCGTGGCGTGAATTTGAAAAATTAGCATATCAATTAGTAACAATCAAAAACGCCCGTAGCTTCGGACACAACGGGCATTTCAATTTGACTAATTATAGAGCTTGTTATGGGCTGTTGTCAGCTATACGCCCATGTTTTGATAAGTAAAGACTAACTTCTCAATTGCGCTATACATGGCTGCAGTGCGGAAGTTTGTAATTTTGTCTTTACGGTGGAAAGCTTCACTGACATCTTGGTATGCACCACGCATAGTGTCGTCCAAACCAGAGCGGACCAGTGAGAGTTCATCAGCACCTTGGACAAGCTCTGACTTGAGATTTGCAGGCATTGTTTTACCTGTCATGGTCTCTAATGCTTCCACAATCTTAGAGCCACGGTATTCATCTAGGCGGCGTTGCATGCGGCCAAAGCGGATGTGTTGAATGTTCTTAATCCATTCAAAGTAAGACACAGTCACACCACCAGCGTTGCATAGCGCGTCAGGCAACACAATGATGCCACGCTCTTCTAAGATGTCATCCGCTTCTGCAGTGACTGGGCCGTTTGCGCCTTCAACAATTAGCTTCGTTGCAATACGATGCGCATTTTCTTTTGTAATCTGCGATTCCAATGCTGCTGGGATCAAAATGTCACAAGGTGTTTCAAGTGCGCCTAACCCATCTTCTGTGAATGTTGCATTTGGATAACCTTTGATTGATCCAGTTTCGACCATCCATTCTTTGACAGCTTCAATATCTAAACCATTATCGTTTAGAAGCGCACCATGCCGCTCAATAATGCAAACAACTTTTGCGCCATCTTCTTCAGAGACGAACTTAGCCGCATGATAGCCAACGTTACCAAGACCCTGGACGACTACGCGTTTCCCGTCTAAGTCGCCAGATAAGCGAGCGAGCTTGACATCTTCCGCATGGCGGAAGAACTCACGAATGATGTACTGAATTCCGCGGCCAGTTGCTTCATGCCGCCCATGGATACCGCCGGCGCCAACTGGCTTCCCAGTTACACAAGCAAAGTAGTTAATGTCATTGGGACGCAAGTTGCGATAGGTGTCTGCAATCCAGGCCATTTCGCGTGGGCCAGTTCCCATGTCGGGGGCTGGAACATTTTCACTGGGACTGATATAGCCGCGCTCAATTAGAATTTTCGCGAATGCGCGGGTAATGCGTTCTAGATCTTCAACACTGTAGTCTTTAGGACGAATGCGCAGGCCACCTTTTGAGCCGCCAAATGGCACATTGACGAGCGCACATTTATAGGTCATTAGTGATGACAAAGCTTCAACTTCATCACGATTCACAGCTTCACTGTAGCGAATACCGCCCTTTACTGGGGCGTAGTGATCACTATGAACGGCGCGGAACCCTTTGAAGGTGTGGTATTTCCCATCTGACAGTTTGACCGGAAAGTGAACCTGCAGCACGGTGTCGTTAAATTTGATGTGTTCAGGCAACCCTGCTGGTAGATCCATAAGATCTAAAGCCTTATCTACCATTGCATTGACGCTATCGCGGAACGGGTAGCGTTCAAATCGGGTATGTTCATCAAGATGTTCTGTAATCACGTAGTTATCCTTTCGTGTAGTTGTGCATATTGCACATTACTGTGTGCTTTTCAATTGTCAATATACAACATATTGATGATCTGTCAACACGCGCGAAGAGCTAACTGACGCTTAACGACAGTTTGACGGCGGTCGGTGTAAGCATTCTGGCGAAATTTACACCATTGAAAATTGTAGGAGAGGTGGTTTTGTTATTTAAGTGAGTCGGCAAGTCGTGCTAGTCCAGTCTCCATAGAGACTTGCGGATGATAGCCGAGGTCACGCTTAGCGGCAGAAATATCAAACCAATGTGCTGTAGAGAGGTTTTTTACAACGAATTTGGTGAGCGGTGGCTCAGATTTGAGTCGAACTAGTTTGCCAACTGCTTCCATGATCGTTGCAATTGCATAGGCGGTATTGACAGAAACAGTCCGTGTTAATGGTGGTTCGCCTGCAGCTTGGAGTATGCCATTAATCATGTCGAACACTGCAATTGGTTCGTCGTTGGAAATGAAGTAAGGCTGGCCTGCGCAGGCAGCATTAGGCGCAAGAGCCTGCCATGCGAGAACGTGCGCATCTACAACATTGTCAATGTAGGTGGCATCGACGAGCTTTGGATCATGTCCAATTTTGACTAATCGGCCAGCGCGGGCGCGGTCAATAATGCGCGGTGCGAGCTGCGTATCTCCTGGTCCCCAAATCAGATGTGGGCGCAAGGCAACCGTATTGAAGGTTTGGGTATTCGCCTTTAACACTGCCTTTTCAGCAATGGATTTTGTTTTTGCGTAATGCGTGGAAAACTTTTGCGGATATGGCAGACGCTCGTTTCCGTTTGCAATATCTGCATTATCAAACACAACGCTGGGCGTGCTGGTGTAGATCAGTTTTGGAACGTCATGTTCATTACACGCTTTGATGACATTGCGTGTACCAACGACATTGGGTTGAAAAAATGAGTCGTAAGAGCCCCAAACGCCAGCTTTGGCTGCTACATGAAACACAGCCTTACAGCCTTTTACAGCGTTAGCCACATCTGCATAATTGGATAGGTCACCTTGAATGCCAGTGGCACCTAAGGCTTCTACATCTGGATAGTGGCTGCGGGCAAAACTGCGGACGGCTTCGCCTTCTTGAATGAGACGTGCGACAAGTGCTTTACCAAGAAATCCACCGCCGCCAGTGACTAAGACTGTCATGCCAACTGCTCCTGTGCCCAAACCGTAAGCTTTTCTCGGAAGATCTTCGTATTATGCCGAATGTCTACTGGAAAGCTCTTGTGGAACAATACTGCTGAAATATCCTCTGTTACAGCATATTGTGTCGCTAATATTTCAATTTCTTTTCGAATTTGACTTTGATCTGAATAGGGGGCTTCGGCATCAATTTCTATACAGATCACCGCTGCAGGTTGATTTTCTCTTGTTACGCCAACCAAAGCAGACCGATATACACAAGGATGCGTATTGATAATGGTTTCAGCTGGAACGGTGAACAGCGTTTTATCTTCTAAAATTACCCGCTGTTTTTTGCGGCCGCAGAACCAGAGTTGTCCATCCGCATCAAGATATCCAACATCTCCCATGCGATGGGAAACGGTGCCATCTTTGCCTATGATTTTGGCTTCTGCAGTTGATGCTTCACGATTGTAATAGCGATGGGTCACTACTGGGCCTGTAACGACAATTTCGCCAATTTCATTCACTGGTAACGTTTGTGTATCTTCCCAAGTTGGAATTGGGTCATCAGAAATTGCAATGATATCGACGTTCATAGTGTCGACCGGTTTTCCAACGCAGGTGCCTGCTCCCCTCTCACTTGCTGCTCTTGTTTCCTTTAATATAGCCTGATGATGGGTTACTGCTACCGGTA
>JAHDBS010000169.1:4086-8967 GCA_020630225.1 Anaerolineales bacterium
AGTGTTGGAAAATCGATCTGGCCTGGCCCAAGTCCAAATGTTGCTTTGAGAGAGGCGACTTGTGCGAGGAATTGGCGATGCTGATAGACAACACCTTTAGGTACGCCAGTGCTGCCTGACGTGAACAAAATTGCAGCGTCTGCGCTTATATCAGAATGAATGGCTGCAAAATCATCGGTACCCGCATTAATGATTTCGTCGTAGGTTAGACCAAACGGTCCACCAAGGGTGATGGTTTGGGTTGGTCGCCCTTGATCCCACCCCAAGACTTTGCGGACAAGATGCCCTTTGGGGACGCTGAGAAATGCTTGTGGTTCAACTTCGCTCAGGCAAATTTTTATGTTGCCTAGACCCATGCCAGGGTCAATCAAAATTGGAATAATTCCAGCCTTAAACAACCCGAACATAATGACAAATAGTTCGCGGCTGACAGGAACCATCACAATCATTCGTGTGCCTGGTGTTAATCCTTTTGCCAGTAGACCAGATGCAAAGCGATTTGTCAGGCTGTCTAGTTCGCGATATGTGATTGTTTTATAGCTGAGCTTGCCAAAACGGCGCGCAGGTTCGTAGACAGCAATCGAATCTGGTTGTGTCTTGGCCTGTTCTGTGAGAGTTTCGGCAATATTATGCATGCGAGTGTACGCTCAATTATGTGGATTGTTTTACAAATTTGGCAATGCGCGGAACAATTTCTTCCGAATAGTCTTCTAGGATGTAATGGCCGCCGTTGGGATATTCCGTCACGTCTGCATTTGGCAGATAACGTTTCCATTCAGCAAGGAAGTGCTTGTCAAAAACGAAATCCTTGATCCCCCAGTAGATTTGGATTGGGTGATTTTCAAACAGGTGTAGCTTTTGTGCCGCGCTATTGACAATGTCCCAACCTGAGTCTGATTCTTTGAGTGGAATGTCTTGAACAAATCTCAGAGTTGCAATGCGATTTTTCCAACTGTTGTAGGGTGCCGTTAAACCTTGACTGACATTCTTTGGTAATTGTTTTTGCTTAGTGCCAATGCGTGCGGCCATTCCACTAAACGCATTGAAGCCGCGAATGAGGACCGTGCCAATTGGCGTGCGTGATAAAGCTAGTTGCCATGGAAATGATTTGCTTTTTGGGAGCGGAAAGGCTGCAGTATTTAGAATGACAATATTCTTGATGCGTTCAACATGATTGACCGCCCATCCCATGCCAATCATGCCGCCCCAGTCGTGCACAATCAAGGTGACATTTTCGCGCACATTCAAGTGATCTAGCAGGGTGGTTAGGTCAGCAATACGTTGTTCTAATGTGTAGGCGTATGTATCGTCATTTGGCTTGTCAGAGTAGCCACACCCAATGTGGTCTGGCGCAATACAGCGAAAATCAGCTTGAAGCGCCTTGATAATATCGCGGTAGTAAAAACTCCAGGTTGGATTTCCATGCACCATCACAACTGGATCACCACTGCCTTCATCGACATAGTTCATTTGGTGTCCATTGATGGTCGCATAATTTTGCGCAAACGGATAAAGGGTTTTATCGACCGTAAAATCTGCCATTGTGAAACTCTAGCTTAAATAGAAAACGCGTGACGCAAATTTGAGACGACATCACGCGTTTTTGAACAAAATCAATCAGTTGTTACCAGACAACTTCCATCATTGAGCAGTTTAGGCCACTGCCAATCCCCATTAGCGCAACGCGGTCACCGCGTTTCATTGTGTCTTTGTCACGCAATTTCGATAAGATGATTGGAATGTTAGCCGGCCCCACATTGCCATATTCTGGATATAAGCGATGGATTTTTTCGTCAACAAGTCCCAGCAACTGCGCCAGTGACTCAGTATGTACCTTGCTGACTTGGTGAACTACATATTGGCTAATGTCGTCATGATGCCAATCTAGCAGCCGTTGGGCTTCTCCCCAAGTGCGAGTGGCAAGTCCTAAGCCTGCTTGTAACAGTTCAGCCGTGTTCGTGACCATGCGCTCCATATTGCCATAGCACAAGTCATGGTGCTGTGTGGCCGCTAAGCTAACGCCGCCAGCCAATTTTGGCTTATCTGGTGCAATATCACAACTTGTGAGCACCATTGCTGTCGCGCCTGACCCAAGTGTGAAGGTCGCTAAGTTGTTCTTGTAATCTTCAACAGTTGTGCCTTTTTGATTGAGACGTTCGATGGTGCGTTCAATCGGTTGGCCACTGGTTTCACTATCTACAATGACTGCATATTTGATTTGCTCGCGTTCAATCATGTTGCCCGCAACTTGCATCCCGTTGATGAAACCGAGGCATGCATTGGCAATATCGAAGTTCATACAGCGTGGCCCAAGCCCAGCTTGACCAGCGATCATTGAAGCAGTGGATGGCTCTAGCCATTCTTTACTCACAGATGTATTAATGAGCAAGCCAACGTCTTTCTTTTCAATGCCTGCATCTGCTAGGGCGGCTTCTACTGCGCGGGCGCCGGTATCTGCAAGGGTTGTGTCTTTTTCCCAAGTGCGACGGGCGACGATGCCAGTGAGTTGTTCTAGCACGCCTGCTTGTAACCCTAGTCTGCTATAGACAGGTTCAAGTTGACGGTCAATTTCAGCAGTAGTGAGCCGAATTGGGGCGTCAATAGCGCTTAGCCCCATGATGGCAACATTATTGAAAAACATTGTGGAGAATCTTCTTATCCAGTGTGGATGTGTGTTAAGTCAGTCCGCGCAATTTTGCATGCCGCACTGGCTCGGTTATCAGCGTGTTAGTATAACATTTGTGGGCATTGCTGGCTTCTGATTTAGATAGGAAAACAGTCAGATTCTAAAACTTGATGGATTTTGACAGTGAATTGCAGCGAGTTTTGTATTTTGCGCTTGAAACAAAAAGGAGCATCTCATCGGATGCTCCTTTTGTTTTTGTAGAACGTGGATTACGACTTCACCACTGTTGAGTTATGGTGTCGTGGTATCTCCTGGATCAGTGGTCACATTCTCAGCGTCAGTTACTGTGTCGTTACTGTCGCCATCGCTAACAATAACGGTATCTGTACCGTCACCAGTGTCAATGGTGTCTTCATCATCTGGCGCAATATCGATGACTGCATCGTCTCCTGCACCTGTATTGATGGTGTCATCGCCTTCACCACCAGCGACTAGATCACCGGCGTTTAGACAGGCAGCAGCGATACATTGTTCGTCACCACTGTTGATGTTGTCATCACCATCTCCGCCAGCCACTAGGTCGCCGTTATTGCCGCATAGCGCGACGGCGCAAATTTCATTTCCGCTATCAATGGTGTCATTGCCTTCTTCTCCAATGACTAAATCGCCATTGATCAAGCAACCAGCGACAAGGCAGACTTCATCACCACTGTTGATCGTATCGTTGTCCTCGCCACCAGAAACAATGTCGCCATTGACGCCGCACAATGCAACAAGACAGCCTTCGTTTCCGCTATCAATATTGTCATTGCCGTCGCCGCCGTCTACGAGATCACCGTTGACGCCACACAATGCTACTGCACAAAGTTCACCACCTTCGTCTAGTCCAAGAGCATCACAGACATCGGTCGTACAGTCTGGGTCACCGCTAACAATGGTGTCGTCTCCTTCACCACCCTCAATAAAATCGCCGTTATGAAGGCAGCCGGCTACTAGACAAGTCTCAGATCCGCCTTCAATGGTGTCAGCACCTTCTTCGCCATCAATAATGTCACCATTGTTAATGCAGATGGCAGTGAGACACGTTTCGTCGCCGCCTAGAATAGTGTCATCACCATCCCCACCAGCAATGAAATCTCCATTTTGCTCACAGGTTGTTGCTTGACAAGTTTCATCGCCACCTTCAATGTAGTCGTTGCCATCACCACCATCGATGTTGTCGTTGCCTTCAAAACCAAAAATATTGTCGTTTCCGCCTAACCCAGAAAGCGTATTGTCTTCCGCGTTGCCATAAATAGTATCGTCGCAGCTTGTGCCAGTAATATCATTCCCGGCGACTAGCGTTGCACCGTTAGGGATGGTGACAAATGCGCTAGAGCCGTCTAGATAGAACACACGCTTACAGTTCTGAACTACAGCAGGCGTAGCTGGCTCATTATCGGAAGGTGGTGGCGTTGTTTCAACAGCTGGCTGGGGTAGCTGTTGTGGGGCACTAAAGTTGATGAATTTTGAGTTACTTCGGCAAGCGACCTGCGTGCCATCTGGGGAGGTGTGTTCAAAGTAGACTTCTAGTGTCCGATTTGTCTGCCCAGGAAAAGTAGTGTTGGTGATATTTGTAAAGCCACTTGTTTCGTCTGTAACTGCTGGTATCGAAAATTGTGTGTCAGTGTTGACGTCTTTCACAATCAAGCGGCCATTATTGGCAGGTGAATTTTCGTTAGTGAAGCTGACTTCGACTGCCTCACCTGAGGTTCTTCGTTCTGGATTGGCAACGCTTGTTGCAAAAGATTGTGAGATTTCGCTGCAAATTGCATCGCCTGCGCCAATTTGTATCCCCAGTACATCCGTTTGGATACCCTGAAACTGAGCATAAGAAATGTCACTGCGGCATGTCGGATTCCCAGAAGTGTCATAATGCAAAAATAACATTGCAAAGGTTGTCGTCGGCATTTCACCCGCCCCTAATGTGTCAAAAGCTCCGTACGCTTCAAGTGCAGGAATAGCATACGTTGTGCTGTTGAGAATGGGTTGTCCAGCTGCATCCACTGGATAGACTGCTAAATCTGTGCGTGAAATTGGGACGTTGCCAGCTGTAAACATTAGCTCAGCTTTGTCTCCCCAATTAAGCAGCAGAGGACTGGCTATGGATGTGGTGTTTGCGTTGATACTAGAACACTGCGGTAAGCCAATAATTTCCCCGTAGGCTTGAGCAGGCGCTGCGTAACTAGTGTTTACGGTAAACACCGAGAGTAATG
>JAHDBS010000170.1:0-3516 GCA_020630225.1 Anaerolineales bacterium
AGGGTTACCATCGCCAACAGCCTGAATATCTTTTTTAGCCCCCCATCGGCCCAGCCAAACTGCAAATGGAAGTGCGCCACATAAAAAGGCAAAAAGCGTCCATGCTACCGTTGCTGTCATCTCACTGTGCTCCCAGCATTACGGACTGCAATGAAAAACAGACTGCCCATCCCCAACGTCCCGACGAGCGCAGCAATTGGGATATTGAAGAACACAACTAAGCCAACAGCTTCAAAGAAGAGCGTTAGGCCATAAATCAGTAATAGTGGAAATAGTGGCAATTTTGCAGGTCTCACCAAGACGGTTACCAGTATGCCTGCCAATATCCAGCCAAAATAGTTCAGAATTGGAATACCGAGATAAGCTCCGGGCTGATCCCACTCCCAAAAGCCCCATTGCACCATCTGAGGATCTAGAAATAAATCCCATGCGGTGAGGGCAAGCGCACTTGTGAGGATAAATTGCCACCCTTGCCAGCGCCGTGTAATAGCGGCCCCAATGCCCCATGCTGCAGGCATCATCATGAGCCAAGCCAGTGGAATGAGTAACGGAACGTGTCCGATCTGAGGCTGCAAAACATTGGTGTAGTGATATTGTCCAAACGGTAAACCAGTTTGGCTACCTACATACTCTAATGCCCAAGTAGAAGCAACAATTAGGAATATAGCCACAACAGTTTTCTGTGCGCCCCAAGCTTGCCACAAAATAGAAAGCATGAACCCAGCTAAGGCTGTCACACTCCACCAATTGATACTTGGTAAAACGCCCGGCCCTGACAGTTGCAATGCAATTGGCAGCGTCATCATAGACAATAGCCATAGCCCTAATAACGTTTTGCTGGTGATAGACAGTGCCATCACTTGCTTTTGAAATGTTTGCCAGTTAGAGAAATATTGAGTGGTATTAGCAATCACAGACATGGTCTAAAAATTTGAGGCAGTGCTCTACTGCTTGATGATGTGCCGCTGAACCAGTGCTAATGAGTTCATGACCATCGTCTAATTCAATATAGGTAACGCGCGTTTGAAACCGCGCAACAAATTTGCGGGTCCGTTTAGGTGGCACCAATTCGTCTTGACGGCCCTGCATAATGAGCGTTGGGCATTGGATGTGTTGTGCACAACGTCTACCAAGTCGCGCAACGCGCAGCACTTGTCGCAGCATTCCCGTAGGCAGCACTACATTTTTGATCTGCGCCTGCACATCAGGATCATCTAAGTCTGCCTCTGGTAGAAACTGAGCAATATTGTTACGCGTTTCAGCATTATCAAAATCTACAGGCATCAATTTAAACGGCGCAATTTTTTTGATAAATGGGCCAAGGACAAAATCTAAAATTGGAATAGTTTTGTTATCAAATCCAGTAAATGGTGCGAATAAAATTAGTCCAGCTAGCTGCAGCTCCTGAGCCGCCAATAGACTGACTGCCGCGCCCATAGAATTCCCAAGTAAAACCAGATGCTGATGCGTTTCCAACAGCGCTTTACCAGCAGCGACAACTGCGTTTACCCAATCTTCAACGCGATGGTCAGCAAGTTCAGCCATCTCAGCGCCAAAGCCTGGCAACAGAAAGCCTTCACATGTGTATCCCTTTTCATGAAAGGCCTCGCAAGCCAAACGTACTTCAGCCGGCGTGCCAGGAAATCCATGTACGCAGAGTATCGCAGTTGACCGCGAACCACTCAGCCGAAACGGCTTATGTTTAGGGTTAGAAAATGGCTTAAATATTAGTGGTTGGCTCACAATCTTTATCAGAAATTCGAGAATCTATGCTAGACTGAGATCAGGAATTGAAGGATACAAATTCTTTGGATTTGACCAAAATAATCTTATGGCATCATTAGACCTAAACGGTACAACTAACGGCGGCGAACCCGACGTTCAAGGCAAGCAACTAGATGCGATGCGAAGTTTGCTATTTGGCCAACAGTCAGAGCAAATCAATCGCCGAATGGAGTTTCTGGAAGCGCAACTTCGCGAGTTACAAGACGAAAACACGCAACTCCGACGCTTACTAGAAATTGAGCTAACAGCGCGTGAACACTCTGATGCGCAACTAGGTGCACAAATCAATACCAATTCACAAAGTATTGATCGTAATCGTGATGCTCATGACAAGCTCAGCCGTCAACTCAGCGATGAAGTAAAAACACGTAAAGCCGCTGTCAAAGAAATTACAGATTACTTAGCATCTAACCGTGACCAACAAGAAAAGATGATTGATATCATCCGTGGTGCATTAGCCTCATATACACAAATTGGTTCTAAGGAATAATATCGCTATTCCGACTTAGCATCTAAAAAAGCAAAACGCTTGCGCAATGATATTGCGCAAGCGTTTTTTTATTCCATCGAATTTAGGCAACAAAAAAGCCGCTCTTTTGAGCGGCTTCTTGTTTCTTACAATCACGTCAATCGCCAGACTTTGCAAGTCCACCATCTTACCAATACACACGCGTACGGAACCTGGAAATTTCGTAACTGCAAGCAACCTAAGTGTATGCGAGCCTACCCTGCTAGGAATTAAGACCGCATTGAGACAACCTTAATCTGCAAAAAGTAAATTGATTTGGTTAGAGTTTGGAATAAAAAAAGGCCGCGCAAATTGCGCGGCCTTTACAAACTAAACTTAGAGAGGAGTTGTGCTTAGCCAGCAAGCATGAGCTCTTCTGGGTCTTCAATCATTTGCTTGACACGGAACAAGAAGCCAACGGCTTCGGCCCCATCCACAATGCGATGGTCGTAAGAAAGCGCAACATACATTACTGGGCGAATAACGATTTCGTCATTGACGACCATTGGACGTTTCACAATATTGTGCATCCCCAAAATCCCAACCTGCGGCGGATTGAGAATTGGCGTGCTCATCATTGAGCCGTAGATCCCGCCGTTGGTGATGGTAAAAGTACCGCCTACCAATTCACTAAGACCTAATTTGCCATTACGAGCCTTCGTTGCCAAGTCTTTGATTTGACGTTCTACAGAAGCAAAGCTCAACTTATCTGCATCACGCACAACTGGCACAACCAGACCTTCTTCCGTACCGACAGCAACACCGATGTCGTAATACTTCTTGAGGATCATTTCCTCATCTGTAATTTCAGCGTTTAGGCGTGGGAACTCACGCAACGCCGCAACAACGGCCTTGACGAAGATAGACATATAGCCCAGCTTGATGCCCTCACGCTTTACAAAGCCTTCCTGACGGCGCTTACGCAACTGCATGATATTGTGCATATCAATTTCGTTGAACGTCGTTAGCATGGCTGCAGTTTGCTGCACTTCTACTAAGCGCCGAGCAATTGTCTTACGACGCCGGGTCAATTTGACGCGTTCTTCTGTGCGCCCCCCAGAAGCCAAAGATGGTAATGCTTCTAGCAAACCACCAGGCACTGATGACGCAGTCGGCGCTGACATTGGCATTGGTGCAGGTGCTGGGGCAGCTGGTGCTGGCGCTTGCATGGCACGCGCAACATCATTTTTCGTAATCTGGTCACGAGACCCAGTGCCTTGAAC
>JAHDBS010000170.1:3616-8874 GCA_020630225.1 Anaerolineales bacterium
AGTACATCTCCAACTTCAACATCTTCACCCGCAGCGCGTGTGATTTGCGCAATCACGCCCGCAACTTCAGCAGCGACTTCAATTGCAACTTTGTCTGTTTCAAGCGATACCAAAACGTCACCGACGTTGACAGTGTCACCTTCTGACACCATCCATTCTTCTACAGTTGCTTCCACAACTGATTCGCCGAGTTCAGGTACGATAATTTTATTAGCCATGTGTAAATAGATAATCCTTATAGCTGCTTGCATGCAGCCATATCAATGTTAGAAGCTTAGCCCCATGGTAACTGGCGCTTCCATATCGAATGCGCTTTTGATAATGCGATCTTGCGTCATTTTATGTTGATTTGTAGAGCCTTCTGCCGGGCTAGCAGCCGGATTGCGACCAATGTAACCCACTGAGTAGCGAGACCCAATGATGCGGCGCAAAATTGGTGAAATGAAGCTCCACGCGCCCATATTCTTTGGTTCTTCTTGCAACCAAACAACTTCCTTCAAGTTCGGATAGCTGTCGATTGTTTCAACCAACTCATCAACAGGAACTGGGTACAGCTGATCAACACGCACAATTGCAACCTGCTTTGAAGCTTCACGAAGCGCGCTGGTTTGCAAGTCAGCGTTGACCTTACCGGTACAGAGCACAAGCCGCGTTACTTGTTCCTTATCCGCCTTGGCGTCATCAATGACCGGCATCCAACTGCCTTGCGAGAGTTCGCGCAATGTTGATGTTGCCACTGGATGGCGCAATAAGCTCTTAGGTGTAAACACAATGAGCGGACGAGGTTTCTTTTGTAATAACGCTGCTTGTCGGCGCAGCAAGTGGAACATTTGCGCCGCAGAACCTGGATTAGCAATACGCAAGTTATCATCGGCTGCCATTTGCAAGAAGCGTTCTGGTCGGGCCGAAGAGTGATCTGGGCCCATGCCTTCGTGTCCATGTGGCAGCAACATCACCAAGCTAGAGAACTGATCCCATTTGACGTGTCCTGAGGTGATGAACTCATCAATCATCACTTGCGCACCATCAACAAAGTCGCCAAACTGCGCTTCCCACATCACAAGCCGTCCAGGCGCATGCAAGCTGTAGCCGTACTCAAAACCGACTGCTGCATTTTCAGACAACGCACTATTGCGGATCTCAAAAGATGCCTGTGCCTGTGGCAGGTTATGCAATGGGATGTATGAGTCACCCGTGTTCGCATCATGCAATACAGCATGGCGATGGCTAAACGTGCCCCGCTCTACATCTTCACCTGTCAAGCGACAAGGTGTGCCATCAGCGATGATAGATGCAAATGCTAACGCTTCGCCCAACCCCCAATCAATAGAGGCATCATCGAGGTTGTGGAGTGCAGGAACGCGACGCTTCAAAATCCGCGCTAGACGTGGATTGAGCGTAAAGTCTTCAGGGAAGTCCAGCAATGCATTGTGATAGCTGCGCAACTTCTTAGCAGACACAGCGGTCTTCACTTTTGGCAATACGGCCTTTTTCACGACCTTAGACTTTCGCTTTGAAAGTTTCTTTTCGTCTAAGCCGTCCCAAATAGATTGCAAATGCGCAATGGCATCTTCAAACATTTGGTCTGCTTTTTCTTTTGTGAGCAAGCCTTCTGCAATCAGGGTGTTGGCCCAGATCTCGCGCACACGCGGGTGACCATCAATGACCTTATACATTTGTGGTTGCGTAAAGCGTGGCTCATCACCTTCATTATGTCCATATCGACGGTAGCCGATGAGATCGATAACGAAGTCTTTTTGGAACTCGTGCATAAACGCACTTGCTAAGCGAGCCACTTCCAAACATGCTGCAACGTCATCTGCATTGACATGCACAATTGGAATGTTGTAACCCTTCGCATTGTCACTTGCAAACAAGGTACTGCGAGAGGCGTTATTTTTTGTTGTAAAGCCAACTTGGTTATTGGCAATAATGTGCAACGTCCCGCCAGTGCGGTAGCCTTTCAGCGCATTGAAATTGAGCGTTTCCGTCACAATTCCTTGCCCTGCAAATGCGGCATCCCCATGAATAAGTACAGGCAATGACTTACGTTGATCAAAAATCGCTTTGCCCGCTTGGTTCGCTTCTGTTCCGGCTGCGCGTGCCATCCCGGTAACAACCGGATTGACATGCTCAAGGTGGCTAGGATTCGCTGCAATTGACACGCGGACATCTACCGTGTTGTCTTCATCCATGATCTGACGCAGCGCCCCAGCGTGATATTTCACATCACCCGTTGTGGTAGCACCATCTTCACTTTCCTGATTGACAGGATCTTTGAATTCCGCCAGCATCGCTTCATAAGACTTGCCGAGCACATGCGCGAGCACATTCAAACGACCACGGTGTGCCATCCCAATCAGCACTTCGAAGATGTCATAATGCGTTGCTTCACTGATGACCAATTCCAAAATTGGAACCATCATGTCCAAGCCTTCAATTGAGAAACGCTTTTTCCCTGGGAACAGGCGATGCAAAAATTGCTCGAATGCTTCGACCTTAGTCAGGCGCTCTAAGATTTTGACGCGATCAATGGGATCTTTTTGAACAGAGAAAGTGCCGGCTTCATTATTTTCGCGGATCCAGTAGCGTTCTTCGGCGCTATCCAGATGCATGTATTCGAAGCCTTTGCTTTGGGAATACACGTTGCGCAAACGTTGCACACCTTCATAGGCTGTTGGCGCGTCATGAGAGAGTGGCCCCCCGACAAGCCGACCTGGCATACGATGTAACGTTTCCTCAGTCAACTCATAGCGACTGAGCGCTTCTTCAATACCGCGTCGTTCCTTCATCCCTAACGGGTCTAGATTTTGCGGATTGAATCCCCTTTGCCGAATCTCACGCGCGAGATTGGCAATGTCAACAATAATTTTGTAAGGGATTGCAGCAGGAGGTGCAGCACTCGTAACGGTCTGTGCACTATTGGGGCTTGGCGGTTCCGTTGGCGTGACGTGCTGAAATAAAATTTTCAGCTCTGGATCGACGCTGTCTGGATCAGCCAGATACTGTTCATAGGCATCCAACAGGTACCCTGCGTTGGGGCCGTGGAATTCTTGAAAAAGGTTGGTCATGTTTTGAAATTTATTTCACTTTGCCAGAACCACAAAAATAGCTCGTGACAAAATAAGGTGAGGCTTTTTGGCTGTTTGACTCTAGTTTGCCAAACATTTTTTATATGGTACCTCTTATCAGTGCCATAACAAAATTTTACCATTCACTGAACGTCAGTCAGCTAAATAATACTAACCGTTTTCCTAGATTAGCATCTGGTGCGCTAATAGCAACAGCTGCGCTATCTACTGGCACCTAATAATCTAGACGCTCCTACACTGACAAACTTACGAGTAAAATTCAGCTATGACAAATCAAAAACGTGAAGCGACAAATCTATTAGTGCATTATCTTTCCATGGCGCTGTCCAGCAACAATGTTGCTGTTGATAATGAGCTCCGCAATGAGATGGGTCAAATTGTAGATTTAATCGTAAGTGCTGCGGTGAGCGACATCGAGGCAAAGTTTGCCCTTACACAACCGCAACAGCAGGTTGTGCCAGCATCAACAGGTGAGCGGCTTGCTGTTGCAAGAAATGCCTTAGATGTTGCGGCAGAAGCGTTAGGCACAGTAAAGCCAGACTTTTGGCCCGGCTGGATTGTGTACCTCTTGGGGAAGATGGAAGACTCAGTTAGCCCGGATCAATTCGAAGATGCAATTGCGGCATTACGCGACGAATTTCAAAAACGCGTTGAAACGGGCAACTGGTAAGCGTTATTTTTCTAGCAGTGAAAACCCAGCAAAGTTTGGTGAGTTCCCGATGTTCATGTAATCATGCTCCCAAACAATGGTGTGTCTTGTCACCAAGAACGCACCGGGCATGAGATAAACATCACCTTCAGGTTTGCCAACAAAAGCACCTTTGCTCATGGCGCGTAAAGCATGTCGCCACACTGGCAAACCAAACATCTCTTTCGTACCGCCTCGGATCAATCCGAACTCAGCATAAAAGTCAGCACCTTTATCAGAGACAGCCCGTGCCTCTGGCCAGAAACGGTTGAAAAAACGCTTACCTGAATTGACAGACCCCTGATGGACAAACAACACGTTTGGATAGTCAGGGTCAGCCTCACTCAGTGCGCGCAAGTCTGAAACCGTTTCACGGCAGAAAAGTCAGCCAAAGTGCCGTAAAAAGATAAGTAACGCACGTGATTCCCCAAGTGCTTCCCCAAAGGTGGTGGCATCTATATTGATGCCAGTCACGGGTTGGTTCAACACCGTTGGGCTAATTTCTTTCATCATTATTCTTAGTTTAGCAAATGAAAATTATGAAGTAGCAAGCTATGTGCTTGGCAAAAACCGTCGTAGCACAGGTGGGCAGTACTTTAGAAATGGCGCTGCCCGCTGTTGACTAGCTTCAGCCAACACAAGCGTTACGCCGAAGCAAACCAAGGTGCAGGTCAGAAAGAAGAAGATCAATTCTTCAATAGGCAACCCACCCGGCAAAAATATATTGAAAGATTGGGCAGGATCAATTGTCCACGTCCCGCTCGCAATTGCTAAGGTATCAGCAGCAGACAAATAAACGGTAAAGAATGCTAAGACAGCAAACACAGGCTTACGATAATGCCAAATAATGTCGGCGCCAAACGCAAGCTGCAGCATAATAGGCAGTAATGCCCAACTGGTCTCTAGTCCAAAATATGTTGCAGGAGTGACATGGAACACTAATAACGCAATTGCAGCGAGCCAGACTAGCCCCACCACTAACGTTGTGCCGATGCGTAATTTGTGATTTTGCTGAAAGCTATTGGGAGTCTGCCAGCGGCGCAACACTAATAATAGGGTTATCCCAACAAGTAGCGTTTGCAGCACAAAGAATGTGTACTCCTCTAGTGGAACCCAGCCAAAGACAATACCCGTGACTAGGTTTGGGTCATACCACCAGACGCGTGTTGCAACTAAATAGTTATCCCAAGGTGTGGTGTAGGCAACAGCCACTAGGACATGCCCCCAAATCACAACCCACGGATCCCATGTCCGCAAATCTTGCGGCAAGAGACGCTTGTTTTTTTGATCAATTGCGTTGAACACCCAAACACCAAGTAAGGGCAGTCCGACAAAGAGTGCTAAAAATCCAAAGTAAGTCATAGATCAAATCACGCGCACCAGCGCTTTGGGGCTTGGTTCTAAGGTCGCCCCCATGTGCAAGTTTCTGCTTTACGGGTTCAAGCGTCCAATTCTGCATGACCCGCGCTAAGACCAAC
>JAHDBS010000171.1:0-2917 GCA_020630225.1 Anaerolineales bacterium
AGGGGCAGTGGTTGCCGTTGGTTCAGGTTCAGCGTCTTCTGTTGCTTCTTCAGCAGGCGCATCTTCTTCAGCTGGCGCTTCTTCAGTCTCAGTTGTGTCATCCTCAACAACTGCTTCCTCTTCAGTGGCATCAGTGTCAGGCTCAGGTGTGGCTGTTGCTTCAGGCATCACGGTGACTTCAACTTCAACAACCTTTTCAACCACAATGGTTTCCTTCACTATGACAGTGCGAGGGACTTCAACAGTGACTTCTACAATTTCAACAACTGGTTCTGCTGCGGCTACAGCATTGAGCGTGGCTTGTACTTGGGCTTCTAACTCAGCTTCTGTTAGCTCTGGATTGCCATTGTTGGCAGTGTTACACGCAGCTAGGAAAACTGCCAAAATTGCCATTCGGATGAGCACACTAAAGGCAACGCGTTCACGCGTAAACATGCCTGTTGAGCCACTTAATAGGTTGAAACGGTTAGAGTTGTTTTCAGAAGACGTCATGGGGTAAAGATTCAATAAATATAGCTAATCCGAAAAACTAAGAACTCAATTTTTCGGTGTCACTGTGTAAAGACATGCTGCTTTAGTTTTTAACTAAAAAATTTGCGTCTCTCTACAATAGCAAAATTTACTGCTGAATAAAACACGTTTATAGACATAAATCTTGACTCGTGCGATTGTAACCTACTGCGAGATGATTAATTAGGGTTAGGCGTTATAAATCTGTTATAACCTTATGTAGAGATGACTACGCTTTCCACGACTGCACTTGGGTCAGGTTTGGCTCAAATCAGTGTTCTAATTGCTGAGGCTGCAACCCAAAACGCAGGTGTCAGCCAAGTATTAGAGCAAACCTTGCACTTAACTGCTGCAAGGCAAGCGGCGTTGTTTACTGCCACGCGCATTCCCCCAATCACACTCGAACTTGAAACAGCAGTTGTGCAAACTGCGGGCGATATCTCAACCGCACTGAGCCAGCCCGATGAAGTTGAGTTTTTGTCATTGGCCTACAAGACGTTACGCACAAAAACATTGGCACAGTCGAATGGTGGCAACGACACCATTGGCGTCCCGCTGCGCATTCGGCATGATATGTTTGGTGTGCTGATTTTGGAGCATACAAGTGGGTTTAGCCCAGCGCAAATTGAAATTGCACAGGTCATTGCTAGCCAACTCGTAGGATTGCTAGTCTCGCAAGACTCAGAAGCACGAGTGAACGATGCGAACTATGACAAGCATCGCTATGTTTCAACAGTCACGCATGAGTTGAAGATCCCATTGACGTCTATCCGCGGCTATACGGATTTGCTGTTGAAGGGGATGGCGGGAGAAATTACGCCACAGCAGCGTCAGTTTTTAGAAACTGTCACCAACAATGTCAATCGGATGTCGCATTTGATTTCGGATTTGGCTGATGTGGCACGCATTGAAACTGGCCGGATCCGGTTTGATCTAGAAAAGGTCGAACTCGCGCTGGCGATCAGCGATGCGATTAATAATTTGCAGTCACAGTTGGAGCAAAGCGAACGCTCTGTAAATGTGCAAATTCCACCCGGTGTAAAACCATTGCTCACAGACCGGATGCGGCTAGGGCAGGTGTTTACGAACTTGATTAGCAACGCCAATAAATATTCGCCTGCCGGGCCAGCGATTGATATTACGGTTATGCCAAGTAAAGACCGGGTTGCAGTGACAGTGAAGGATTATGGGCTAGGGATTAGCCCTGAAGATCAGGCGCAGTTGTTTCAACCGTTTTTCCGCTCAGAGGCCCGCGACGTGCGCGCAAAGCAAGGGTGGGGGTTAGGTCTACATGTGACCCGGCGCTTTGTGCGGGTAATGGGCGGAGATATCTCTCTAGTGAGCACACTCGGCGAGGGCAGTGCCTTCACGGTAGAGCTGCCGTATACGCCACCCACAAAAATTCTTTCAGACTAGCTTTTGCTTGTCTAAATAGCGCTAATTACTTAGTGCAGATGTGCTTAGAAGCCATTGCTTACAATGGCAAACGCCATCACAATTGCCCCATAAATCACCAAACTAATAATGGCATGTAGGTTACTGTTCTTTGTCATAATTACCTGCTCAGACGCCGAAAACAATCTCAATTTATAAACGTCTACATGTAGTGTATAGCCAACTGCACTAGATGTAATTTAGTCTTAATATAGACTTAGTTTGCAGGTTGTTGGGAGTTGGGTAAAGAACAGAACACCTAGTTACTCTGCTTGCGCAAGCGAAAGAATGCACCAAACATCAAAATGCTTACAACGCCAAGCAGCCAGCCTGTTTGCGTGCGTGTATTCTCCCCAGTATTAGGAATAGCATTGGGTAACACGATCAATGTGGTAGGGTCGCTTGTGGCAGATTGAGTGCCGCTTTGAACGCTGGCGGTGTTGACAATTTCAGTGCCAAAACCAGCCTGCAGATCAACATCTACATCTATGGTGAGGGTGGCATTTGCATTGATTGCAAGCTCAGGGATGGTTGCTGTTACCGTGCGCGTTGCTTCATCATATTCCACAGTGCCTTGTGTCACCGTTGCGCCACGATATTGCAATTCTTGTGGCAATACATCTGTCACAGCCAGCTCTCTTAGAACAGTTTCAGTGTCATTACGAATAATAACTTGGAAGGTCACAACTTCTCCGCGTAACACAGGCGTATTAATGCTATTTGACGCGTCGCCGAGCACCCGCTTTTCAATACTAGGCAGGCCCTGTAATGGCTGCTTTACCGTTGCAGCGAGTACGGCTGTTTGAATTGTTGGCGTTGCAGTGACAGAGGCAAGCAGTGGCGTTGGTGTTGGTGAAGCCGTTGCAAAGATTTCGACGGCTCCCAAGGTAGGCACTTGTGTATTGCTTGCTGCGCTAACAGTGAGTTCTGCGGTAGGCGTTACTGCAAGTGAAATCGTTGTAGATGCAGGCAA
>JAHDBS010000171.1:3017-8862 GCA_020630225.1 Anaerolineales bacterium
GTCTCTGTTGCGGTTGATGTTGGCGTAAATGTCAGCGTTGCCGTTGGCTGAGGCGTACTGGTTGGTAACGGTGTGCTTGTCGGAAGCGGTGTATTTGTTGGAACAGGTGTTGGCGTCGGTGTTGCCGTTGGCAAAGGTGTCGGTGTGTTGGTCGGAATTGGTGTGGGTGTCGGTGGTGCAAAGACGCGAAAACGATAGTCTTCTGCTTCACCATTCATAATGCCACTGGCTGCATTCATTGCAACTTGGTCTGCGCAGTCACCATCATCGTCCCAGTCTGGCATTAGGCGAAACCGAAAGTTGAAGGTTGTACCAGCAGGGTAGGTGCCAACGACATTTGGAATAGTAATCAGCCGACTACTTTGCCCAACTGACACCGGCGACATGTTGAAGAGCCATTCCGCTTCGTCGCTAAAATCATTGTCAGCATTCCAGTCTGCCCAACCGCTTAGACAACCGCGCTGTAAGCCATCACCATTGATCTGATACGCAATAGCCCCACCCTCAGGACCAACTTGCCAGCTGCCAATGGCTTGAATGCCGTCATTGGCGACATTATCAACCGGTCCAGCAGAGGTGGTAACAAGATTTCCAAGGAATAAACGCCCCGGAACACGCGGATTGACAATGTGGCGAGCAGCTCCATATTGCTGCATGTTGAGGTCACCATAGTCGCTGTCCTCAAACACATTCCAGCCAATGTCTTTCAACATCATCAGGGTGAGGGCGTCCACAGTGCGGGCGCTAGGGCCATAGTTGGCTAGCCCAATCATCATGCGTCCTTGGTTGCTAGGATGGTCATCATCAAGGTGAGACATGCTAGAGCCGGGAATCCACTCGGTGGGCGACTTGATCACTGGCGCAACGCCACCATTGATATCAATAGAATTACGTCCGGAGAACAGCACATTGCCAGTGCCAGACCGAAATGCCCCAAGTAGGCGGTCAGGAGCACTCGCTGTAATTAACTGCTGACCGCTGTTGTTGACAACAAGTTCATCGATAATGCGCGGCGGGGTGCTAAAGAGACCAATGCTAGGGTTACTTTGACTGTCGACTGTAAAGCTTGTTGTGAGGCCCAACCCATGCATAATTTCATGCATGACTGTGCTGACGAAATCGATTTTGGTGTGGGCAACAATGCAACGGTCAATGCAGTAGTCCCAGTCAATATTTGAATTTACAAAAACGATGATTTCAGATTTATCGCCGTTCAAGTCAGTCTTGGTAATGTGGTTTGCCAACGCAGCAGGGTAGAGACGCTCTTGGTCTGAATAAAAGGAGGTCAGCGGAAAGCTTTCGGTCGCCCGTCCCGCTGCAAGGCCGCCAACAAACGTTTGGGTCTGAAAACAAGCGTCAATAACAATCGGCTGAGTTGTTTTCAGATGTGGCCCTAGCTTGGCGGCGACAGCGTCAAACGCACGAATTGCGTCTTCGGGCCATGGCAGCAGCTGACCGCCAGCGCCGACGCCAGTCTGGCAGGCACCAGGATTTTCCGCATTCCGGAAAACAACTAATAAATTTCTGTCAGGCTGTGGTTGTGGGGCAGCCAAACTTACGTTGCTTGGAAATAAACCAAGCAGCGTGAAAACCAATACAACTACCGCAATAAGCCGCAGACGATACTTCACAATTACCAATACTCCTCAAGTCCGGTATGTCGCTGGCGCTAAACCTAAACGTGACAGCAAATGGGCCAACTTACCAAACTATGTAGTTGTGCATCTTCGGGGTGTGACTCTGACCTCAAATCAGAGTGGGGTAACTCTATTGCGCGACGTGTAATGTGTCAATTGCAAGGCCGTTCGTATTTAGTTATAAAGTCTTGGGTTGTGCTTGTTTTAGTTTGAATCTGCAAATTTTAGAAATTTGCGCGAACAACTGACAGCAATGCAATTGCGCTCAGCTCAAAAATACCGACTAAGAAGATGAGAAACATGAGCCAGCCAGTGATGCAGCCAGACAAACTATTGGTTCGGCGTGAGATGCGGATGCGCCGTTTTGCGAACAGCGCAAAAATAGTAAGGAGCACAATCCCTGGCAGCAAAAAGCAGCTGACAAGTCTAGGGACAGTAAACATAGATACAGTTTAGCGAGCTAAAACTAATAGGTATATCTTGTTTTTCAGGAGTATTTGTGACTTTTTGTAAATTCTGGTGACGCTACTATGGCTAAAGACGCGTACGCCAAGATGATAGGATTCGCAGTATGGCTACTGACTACGACAAAGTGTATAGAGACGCAAAGCATGCCTTAGGGGCACCAACCCAACAGTTTGTAAGCTTCTTTGAAGATTACCCAAAGCTGGCGGCGAAAGTATTGGATGTCGGCTGTGGGCAAGGAAGAGATGCGTTATTCATCGCGCGCTTGGGACATCATGTCACTGCAGTTGATTTATCTCCTAGCGGCATTGCTGACTTGCAAGCGGAAGCCGATGCGGAAGGACTGTCAATTCAGGCCCAAGTCGCCGATATTTGCACCTATAAGCCTAGCCAGCAATATGATGTGATTGTGGTGGATCGCGTGCTGCATATGTTGCAAAAGGAACAGCGGGAGGCGGTCTTGAAAACGTTGTGTACTGCTACGCACCCAGACAGCGTTATTCTGATTGCTGATGAGCCACGTAACATTGCGCAATTTCAAGCGGTATTTACGCAGTCAGCTCATACCTGGGTTGTGCTAATGCAAAAGCGCGGCTTTTTGTTCGTACAACGTGGGGTGTAAGGCTGAGGCTAATCAACGCTTATAAAGTCTGAAGAGTTTGATTAGGACTACCGGTAACACAGCGCTGAATCAAAAAACGACTGCTCATTTGAGCAGTCGTTTTATTTTCTCTAGCAATGCCTAGCGGCTTACAAGTTGCCAACCATTTTGGCTGGTACAACCACTTCATCAAACTCTTCAGCAGTTAGGTAACCTAAGGCTAGGGTTGCTTCTTTGAGCGTGGTGCCTTCTACGTGTGCTTTCTGTGCAATTTCAGCAGCTTTGTAATACCCAATTTTTGTATTGAGTGCGGTCACCAACATCAGGCTGCGGCTGACTAGGTCGTCAATCCCTGCGCGGTTTGGCTCAATGCCGACTGCACAGTTGTCATTGAAGCTTTGGCAGGCATCGCCAATGAGTTGGGCGCTCATCAAGACGTTATAGGCCATGACAGGCTTGAAGACGTTCAGTTGGAATTGTCCATGTGTGCCAGAAACCGCTACAGCCATGTCATTCCCAATGACTTGCGCCGCGGCCATGGTCATGGCTTCACACTGCGTTGGGTTCACTTTGCCCGGCATAATGGATGAGCCAGGTTCGTTGGCTGGCAGCACAATTTCACCAATGCCAGTGCGGGGGCCGCTGGCGAGCATGCGGATGTTGTTTGCAATGTGCATTAGGCTGACAGCAACCCGCTTGAGGCTCCCGCTAATTTCAACCATTGCGTCATGCGCGCTAAGGGCTTCAAACTTGTTAGCAGCGGTTACAAACGGATGCCCCGTGAGGCCCGCAATTTTGTCTGCTACGTTTTCGGAATAGCCATCTGGTGTATTGAGTCCGGTACCAACCGCGGTGCCACCCAAGGCCAACTCGCGAACGCGTTGCAGACTGTCAGTCAGGGCTTCCATGCCACGTTCGAGCTGGGTTGCATACCCGCTGAATTCTTGACCTAAAGTAATCGGGGTGGCATCCATTAGGTGGGTGCGGCCCGTTTTGACGACGTTCATGAAGGACTTGGCTTTGGCATCTAAGGTGTCATGCAGGACTTTGATTTTTGGCAGCGTTTCTTCCACGATTTTGGAATACGTTGCAATGTGCATGGCGGTTGGGAAGGTGTCATTTGAGCTTTGGCTTTTGTTGACATCATCATTGGCTTTGACCAATTTTTCTTCGCGGAAGTCTGCGCCCATAATTTCAGTGGCGCGGTTCGCAACCACTTCATTGACGTTCATATTGCTCTGTGTGCCAGACCCTGTTTGCCAAACAACCAATGGGAATTGATCGTCCAATTTGCCGGCTAGCACTTCGTCACAGGCCTGCCCAATGGCAGCCGCTTTTTCGGCGGAAAAGTCGGTAAGCTCAGCGTTTGTTTGGGCAGCCGCTTTTTTCAAAATGGCAAACGCGTACACAATTTCGCGCGGCATGGTTTGCCCGCCAATTTTGAAATTTTGCAAGCTGCGTTGGGTCTGCGCGCCCCAATATTTTTCATCAGGGACTTGCACTTCGCCCATGGTGTCTTTTTCAATTCGAAACGTCATTTTTTGTTCCTGTGCTTTTGTAAGTTCAATGATGCGCCCTTTACTCATATCGTAAGGGGTCATCTCAACAGTAATTTCATCGCCCGGTTGCAGAATGATGTCATTCTCGCGAACTGCGCCAGCGCGGGTGCCTATAAAGGTATGCCCATTTGGCAATTGGATGCGATATGAAAATGCATTGACAGCATCCAACACAGTCGCCGGAAGGTAGATTTTTTGTGTTCCAGTCATTAGCCTGATTCTAGCAAGGATGCGAGTAAGGGCAAGAGCCAATCAATAGTGTTGCCAGATAGAGATCGCTGCGACAGGTGTTGAACGCTGAGCGGGTTCGTTTACAGAAGCGATTCTTTCCGTATGGCTGTCTTCTTTTTGACACTATACCCCTAAATCGCTAGAATTCATTTAGGAAAACAACCAAGCCAATGTGGATTAAACAGTTGGCTTGCGAAATTTTATTTTTTTCAAAAAGGAAGAACCTTATGTTGACCAACATTATTAGCACGCTGATTCCAGCCAAAGACGTTGCCGCTCACTGTGATGGCCCATGCGGTGTATACGATCCTGCGCAAGCACGTGTTCACGCTGAAGCTGTTCTGTCCATGACCAAGAAAATCTTGGCACTTGACCCAAGCGACAACAGCCACGACACCATCAACACGATGTCACGCTATATCGCGATCAAAGAAGAAGAAGCGCATTCAACCAAAACCCACTTGTTGGTCTTGTGGACAGACTTCTTCAAACCAGCTCACTTGGAAGCAAACCCAGACTTGCACGACAAATTCTGGAAAGCAGCGAAGTTGTGCTCAGAATGCAAGGTTCACGTTAGCTTGGACAGCGCAAACGCCCTAATGGCAGCTGTGGAAGACATCCACAACATGTTCTGGGCTGCAAAGGGTCAAGACCGCCCTTGGCAAACCGCTAGCTAAGAGGCGAACGCCTAATGGCTAATGGCCGTTAGCGCTAACCACTATGCAAACGCTAAAAAGCAGCAGCTTGAAAGAGTTGCTGCTTTTTCTTTTAAGGCGGCGCATTCGACGCCGCATCAAGGGTAGGTCGATGCTGCCTTTGTTACACCCCGGTGATGAAATTTTGATTGACCCACGGGCTTACACCAACGCTGCTATTCAACCCGATGAAATTGTGTGGGTACAAGACCCGCGAGACGTGTCGAACGAGATGGTCAAACAAGTGTTAGCTGTAGAACCATCAGGCGTGATTTTTGTTGTAGGCATAAACCGTGCGGAAAGCACAGACAGTCGTCATTTCGGCACAGTTCTGCCCAAACACATTCTTGGCAAAGTAACGTCTCAATTCTCTAAGGTTCAAAAATAGCACTGAGTGGCTTTCTACGATAAAATCTAGACAAATCTATACGTGTCAAGGTTGCGCAATATCAAAAAGTTTGATCTAAGCGCAATTGCTGGGGAAACTGGTGAGATTCCAGTACAGGCGCGCTACGGTAACAGTCTCTGACTGAAGTCCGAATGCCAGCCACGTATTCAAGCTTCCTTCGCGGATCAAGGAGACGGTTGCATCTGGCCAATACGGTCATCTACTGCCATCTACACGATGGCTTTTTTATTGCCAATTTTTACTATGAA
>JAHDBS010000172.1:0-4944 GCA_020630225.1 Anaerolineales bacterium
TTCCACATACGCAAAATCGCTTAGCCTTGCAATAAAAAATAACCGATTGCGCAGCAGATAGAAGATAGAAGACGCGCTTTGCGCTCGAAGATAGATACTCACTGGATTGTAGACAAACCTCTATCTCTATCTCCTATCCTCTATCACAACAGCAACGTCGCGCTTTCTGTTGAACAGTCGTAAAACTAACCAATAACCACACCTATGTGCGATAACTTCGTCCATCTTCACAACCATTCCACCTATTCTCTCCTTGATGGATTCAGCAACATCAAGAAGATGGTGAATCGCGCGAAAGAGATGGGCATGCCGGCGCTGGGCATTACCGATCATGGCGCGATGCATGGGGTGATTGAGTTCTATAAAGCCTGTAAAGACGCAGAGATCAAACCCATCATCGGGATGGAGTCTTACATGGCGCCGCGGCTCATGACGCAGAAAAATGCGCAGTATGACCGCAAGCCGTTTCACCTGCTGCTGCTAGCGGAAAATCAAACTGGCTATCAGAACCTGCTAAAAATTGCTTCAGCGTCTTCGCTCGAAGGTTATTACTACCGCCCGCGCATTGACCATGACTACTTGGCTGCGCATTCAGACGGTCTCATTTGTACCACTGGCTGTTTGGCGGCTGAAGTCCCCAAAGCAATTCAAAATGGTAATCCAGAACAAGCGACCAAGCTGCTGGATTACTACTACGAAGTCTTTGGGCATGACAACTTCTTCTTTGAACTACAAGACCACGAAATTCCAGAGCTGCGCGAAGTCAACAAAGGCTTGTTGGACCTTGCTAAACGCTATAACGGCAAGTTCGTGGCGACTAATGACACCCACTATGTGGACCGTTCCGACTCCAAGCTGCATGACGTGATGCTCTGCATCCAGACGCGCTCGGTCATGACAGACCCGAAGCGCATGCGCATGAGCTGTGACACATACTACATGCGGTCGCCGGAGGAAATGCATAAGCTGTTTGGCCACATCGATGGGGCAATGTCGAACTCGCTGTGGATTGCTGAGCGGTGCGAAGTCAACCTCGACAGTGACGGCTACCACTTGCCGATTTTTGATGTGCCGCCTGAATATCTCACTGCGGCAAATTATCTGCGCGCGTTGTGTGACAAAGGGCTAGACGAACGCGTTGGGACAGACTGGCGCGAAAAGCCAGACTATCTTGAGCGCTTGGAATATGAGCTTGGCGTTATCAATCGCATGGGCTTTGACGCCTACTTCCTCATTGTGTGGGACCTGTGTATGTTCTCCGCAGAGCGTGGCATTTGGTATGGTGCACGTGGGTCGGCGGCCGGGTCGCTGGTGGCATATGCGTTAAAAATTACGTTTGTCGATCCACTAGAAATGGGACTGATCTTCGAACGCTTCCTCAATCCGGGCCGCATTTCGATGCCGGATATCGACCTCGATTTTCCGGATGATCGTCGTGCTGAACTGCTCGAATACTGCGTTACCAAATACGGTGATGACAAAGTTGCGTCGATTATCACCTTCGGTGAAATGAAAGCCCGCGCGGCTATTCGCGACGTGGGCCGGGTGATGGACATCCCATTGCCAGAAGTGGATCGAGTCGCCAAGATGGTGCCGTCCATTCAAGGGAAGTCTCCGAAAATTTCTGAGGCCATCGAAGATATTGATGAGCTTAAAACGGTCTATGACACCAATCCCACCATGCGCGAAATGCTGGATGTGGCCGCCGGACTGGAAGGCACGTTCCGCAACGTTGGCACGCACGCCGCAGGTGTCATTGTCTCGGATAAACCGCTAACTGAATACATCCCGCTCACCCGTCCGCCAGGCAACGTTGAACCGATGATTAAGTCGGTGACGCAGTTTGAAATGGCGGTGGTGGAAGACCTTGGCTTGCTCAAGGTGGACTTCCTCGGGCTACGTACGCTGACCATCATGGCGCGGGCTTGTGAACTCATCAAGCAGCGACATGGCATTGAATATGACATCAACACCATTCCGGTGGATGATCCAAAAAGTTTTGAACTGCTGGGTGACGGTAATGTGCCGGGGGTTTTCCAAGTAGAAGGCGCGGGGATGCGCAAATTCCTGATGGAAATGCATCCGGAAAACTTAGAGAACGTGGTCGCGATGATCTCGCTCTACCGTCCGGGTCCAATTGACTTCATTCCAACTTACATCCGCCGGATGCATGGCAAGGAAGAAACGGAATATAAGCATCCGTCCTTGGAACCGATCTTTGCCGAAACGTATGGCATTGCGGTCTATCAAGAACAGATTATGCGCGCGGCGGTGGACTTAGCTGGTTACAAGCTGTCTGAGTCGGATGAACTGCGCAAGGCGATTGCGAAGAAGAAACAAAAGCTGCTGGTCAAGCACGAAAAGATGTTTGTCGAAGGCTGCGCGAAGCAAGGCACTATGTCTAAGGCAGAGGCCAAGGCGGTCTTTGAAGACTGGTTGGAATTTGCGCGTTACGGGTTCAACAAGGCCCATGCGGCAGCCTACGGTGTCATCTCGGTCCAGACGGCTTACTTGAAGTCGCACTATCCGGTTGAATATTTGTCAGCCTTGCTAAGTGCGGAAAAGGGGAACACTGAAAAAGTCACGCTCTACACGGCTAACGCCCGGACGATGGACGTCGAAATTTTGCCGCCCAATGTCAACAGTGGCGACTGGGACTTCACCATTGAAGACGACGCTGAAGGTAGTCATGTCCGCTTTGGGATGGGGGCTATCAAGAACGTTGGCGAAGGTCCTGTTGCCGAAATTGTTCGCGGGCGTGGCAGTGAACCGTTCAAATCGATTGATGACTTTGCTGCCCGTTGTGACCTACGCAAGGTCGGTAAACGTGCGTTGGAATGCCTGATCAAGGTCGGTGCATTGGATGAGTTTGGGCAGCGTAATGTCCTGCTCGCTGCTATGGATCAGATTGTCAGCATTAGCGGCAGTACCCATAAGGCCGCAGAGCTCGGGCAAGTCAGCATGTTTGACATGATGACCGGGCCGTCTAATTCCAGCATCACATTGCCGAAAAATATTCCAGAACTCAAAGAGCGTGACATGCGCAAATGGGAAAAGGAATTGGTGGGCACCTACACGGGTGAGCATCCGTTAGTGGCACACTTAGATGACCTGCAGCACGTGATCACCGCTTTTAGTGGCGAACTAGATGGCTCAATGAAAGGCCGGAGTGTGACGGTGGCGGGTACCATCGGGAACATCAAGCCGCATACAACTAAGAAAGGCGACCCAATGGCCTTCATCGACCTTGAAGACTTGCAGGGTCAGCTGAGCTTGGTCATCTTCCCGCGCGTTTGGAAAGAAGTGCGGGAGTGGGTCGAAATGGAACAGCTTGTTGTGGTGACGGGCAAAATCGATGGCAATGATGGCACCAACATTTTGGTGGATGCGATGTCGCAAAACGTCAAAATCGTCAAGCCAGACGAAGCCAGCATGCCATCGCCACCGGAACCACCACCGTTCCGCTATGACTATGACAACAGCTTTGCGCCACCGCCCGAACCGGATGCCGTAGCCTTTGCGCCTGCTGCACCTACGGTCGCGCCACCACCAGAGCCAACGCGACCTGCGCCAAGCAAGCCTGTCGCGCCGCGGCCAGAAGCTAAACAGCCAGAGGTGAAAAAGGAAGCGCCGCCGCCAGTTAAGCCGGCGGAACCGAAGCCACCTACGCAGTCTTCACCGCCTAAGAACGCGTTCAAAGCGCCAGTGGTTGCACCTGCTCCAATGCCAGCTCCACCAGCGGCAGTCTCTGTGGTTGAAGAAGCGGTTGCAGTGGCCGAGGTCATTGCGGAAGTGGAAGCTGAAGTGTTAGCGCCAACGCCAGCTACGGTGTTGCAGCCAATTGTGGAAGCTCCGGACAATGGCGTAGCGCCGGAATTCACGCCTGACCTGCATATTCCAGACGACGAGACGCCGCCAGATGATATCTGGGCGCTCTTCGATGATGCACGCGAAGAACATAATGATCCGTATCAGGTCGAGGCTGTCAATTCCTACATTGACGTACCGGAACAGCTACAAGATCCTGCGACTGTGCTGCCTCCAATGGGGCCACCGCCCGAAGACGATGTGCCCGATTGGGCGTTAGAACTGTCTGGGGATCGGCGTCGAAAACCGACCAATGCGATGCGTGAACCAGCGCCAGCGTATGTGCCAAATAACGGTGGCGGCATGGCAATTCCACCATTGCCGAAACGGCGCGCCCCGCAAGTGCCGCAAACGCGCGGGGCCCAGCGCCCGCCGCTCATGGATGAGGAAACCAAGCGTGACTTGCACACGGAAGGTGGCCCAACCAAGTGCATTATTGTCACCATTCGCCCCACACGCGACTTGTTCAGCTACTCCATGCGGACCAAGTGGGCTTACAACATCCTCACCAGCTTCCCTGGTAAGGACCATTTCAAACTGCGCGTGTTCGAAGACGATCATGACTATGAGCTGGAGTTCCCGAATATCACCACCGGCTATTGCGACGAACTGATGAGCCAGCTTAAAAGCGTGGTGAAGAACCCAGACGACATCGAAATCACCATTGGCGGGTAAGGGGCCAGAAGCGCTGGATGGTGCTTGGCAAAACTTAGTGAATCGGGTGTGCATCTGAGGGCGAATGCCAATTCGCCCCTACCGATGATCTCTAAACATACATTGATCACAGACGCTTCTCTGGGTACGGGCGGGTTGGCACCCGCCCAATGAGAGGCTATTTTTTATTTATCCCAAGCCCGAAAATTTGGGCTGCCCCATGTTTACTGAAAATTCGCGTAAATTCAGTTGCATCCTAAAACCATCATGAGGAACCCCATGGTTTTACACTTTATCCAGAGCTGAGGCTAAAGCAATCTTTGACGACCCAAGCGTCACCCCCTACGCCTTAGCATGCCTTCAACAAGTGGTTGACATTGTTTTAGTAATTTACACATAATGTAAAAGTCTTTCTGGGTATGA
>JAHDBS010000172.1:5044-8854 GCA_020630225.1 Anaerolineales bacterium
TGGTTGACATTGTTTTAGTAATTTACACATAATGTAAAAGTCTTTCTGGGTATGAAAGACACCTTGGAAATATTCCGTAGAAACAAGAATTCCCATGGCCCCCTACTGGCCTTGAAACCCGTTAGAAAACAACTTAGGTACTGCGACGAACATAGCGTCGCTTTTGAAGCATTATCGGTAAGCGGTGTGTTGGTAATTTGTGTGTCAATCAGAGCGTTGTACACCGTTTTCTGATTCACTGAATTGACACGAATTTTTCACTAGCTAGCCGCTAAAGTCGCGTCTCAATCCCCTCATCTGTAACTCAAGGGATTTGAACCTTGTTCAGAATTGGGGCTAACAAATTTATTCATTGATGCTTTGTCAAAGTCCAGAGCATCGTTATTATTTTGCCAATTTGGCGTACAAAGAATTCATATGAATTTGCGATACATCCTAGTTGTGACTGCGGTGATTGGTATTGCGGCTGCTGCAGTGTTTCAACGCAATGTCACAACGCTCACTGAGCAAAACAACCCTGACTACATCGCTATTGATCATCTCGCTGACGTGCAAACAGGGGTTGCCATTGCCAAGGTGATTGAGCATCACATGTCACCACATCAGACGTTAGCGATGGTAGCGGAGCAGTATGGCGTGTCAGAAGACATGATCCGCACGCAAAATCAGCTAGCGCCAATTGCACAGAGCGGGGTGTCTAGTGGCTACGGCACCGTTCAAGTGCCAATTGTCATTGTTGGGGATATTAATGCTGGGACGTTGGCGCTTAGCCCATTGCCAAGTGCTTGGCCGCAAACGCGTGGTGAATGGCGCGCCGCGTATGGGCTAACTGTCTACGCCAACGAACAAGAGAACCCGGCCCATCCGTTTGTGCTGTCACGCACCATAGCCTCCCTCGATTTTGCCAATGCCCATGCCCAAGAGTGGTCCGGACGTGAACAGCGGGCGCGTTTCATCACTGCTACCGTTGCGCACTATCTGGAGTTAGACATCCACGCTTACACCGTCAAAAGCAACGAAACGCTGTACGGCATTGAACGAAAATTCGACACAGACACTGAAGTGTTGCAAATTTTGAACGGCATTCCTTGGGCGAGAGGACTGGGCAATAATCAGACAATCTATGTGATTCCTGGGCTAAAAATGAAGCACATTCCACTTGTGATGGAAGCGTTGGGGTACTCTGTTGAAGGTGACCCGCTGTATGTTTCAAAAGATGTGCTGGAACAGTCGTTTGACAGCGAGCTAGGTTTAGTGGAGCCAATCACTGGCTGGGCCTATGGGTATGACCCATATAAACGCATTGCCCGCGCCACCGATGTTTTGGGGATGTTGCAGTCTTACGAAGGACCAGACGCGTGGTGGAAGAACAGTAACTGTAGCTTCGATGATTGCATCAAAGCGTTTATTTTGTACTACGAAGGCCTCTCCATTTATGGCAGCGGTAGCGTTGTTTCGCAGAAAAAAGCGCGCATCATCAACACGGACTTCAAGGCAGGGATTAACAATCCAATCAAATTGGCGCGTTACACGACCTTCTTTGACCCCAAGCTAGGGGAAGTGCGGAATCAGGTGCAGTTTTCTCACATCGACTGGGCCAAATGGACGCAGTTCGAGCAAGATATTCAAAAGAACGGGTACACCTTAGAAAAGATCATTGCGCATCTTAATAACCCTGCGAACCAAGAGATTGAAAATAGCGAAACGCACTTTTGGTCTTCGGCAGAAGGCTATGTCCCACAAAACTGCGGCACGCGCTGCCGCAGTCAATCTTCATTTGCATTGCCCGGTGTTTCCGGTGGCCGCTATTACTTTGGCACCCGCACGCAGTTTGAAGCAGCCATGCAGCAGCGGTAAGCCGACTAGTAAAGAGTTTATAGACCTCAAACTCTTTACTAAAGCGCCTGTCATTTGCGCTGCGGCTGTGTCTTACGCCAGCGCTAAGTCCACCGCAGCTTGTGCATGAATTGCGGTCGTGTCAAACAATGGCACGGTGGTATGCGGTTGCTGCACTAGCATGACAATCTCCGTACAGCCTTCAATAACTCCTTGGGCGCCTGCCGCCTGCAGCGAATCAATAATGCGTAGATATTCAGCCCGCGAGTCTGCTTTGACTTGGCCTAAACACAGTTCGTTGTAAATAACGCTGTGCACAAGTTGGCGGTCTTCCGCGTTAGGGACAATTACAGTTAGCCCGTGTTTCTCTTCTAAGCGCCCACGGTAGAAGTCTTG
The DNA here is from genome assembly GCA_020630225.1 of Anaerolineales bacterium. Classification (GTDB taxonomy): domain Bacteria; phylum Chloroflexota; class Anaerolineae; order Anaerolineales; family UBA6668; genus JAHDIM01. The sequence continues at coordinate 7,277 of JAHDBS010000172.1, forward strand.
CTCCATGGTGAAATTGGTGCCTAATAGCCCCACGGTGTCATACCCTTGCGCCTTGATTTGCATCGCAGTTGCATCAGCCAAATGTAGCAGAGGAATGTCAATAGCAGCCTCTACTTGCGGCGCGACTTTATGCATTGTGTTGGTGCAAATTAGCAAAAAATCGGCGCCAGCCGCTTCAATCTGTTTGCCAGCCGCCGCAAGTGCTTCACCAGCGGCGTCCCAATCCCCAGCGTGTTGCATGGTTTCAATTTCTTGAAAGTCAACGCTCACCATGGCAATTTTTGCAGAGTGGAGGCCACCAAGCTTGGCCTTGATGCCTTCATTGATCCAGCGGTAGTAGAGCTCGGTACTTTCCCAACTCATGCCGCCTAGTAAACCAATTGTTTTCATTATTCAGGGTCCTTGAATGCCGCGTCATACCAGTTGAGATATTCCGGCATGTGCACGGTCCAGTAGGCCATATTGTGTTCACCCGCACGCACAATAAAGGTGTGCGGCAAATTTTCTTCAACCAGCAGCGCATTGATGATGACAGCCGCTTCTAACAATGGATCAAGATTGCCAACATCCATGTAAATGTGTGGTTCTGCTACGTCTGGAATAGCATTGAGCCAAACATCAACGCGTTCAATACCTTCAACTGCGGCGACGGAGTGCAGCCCCCAAACGCTTGCGATTTGCGGCTGTTGTGCACCAATTCGAAGCGCGAGGCCTGCGCCAGCGGACATCCCGCCCAACGCCCGATAATGCCGACTTGGCACGGTGCGGTAATTCGCATCCACATATGGCACGATGACATTCGCGAATACTACGTCAAACGTAGAATCAAAGGCCATTGTTGGTGGGAGAACAATCAGTGCTGGGCCAATGTCACCTTTGCTAATGAGTTCGTCTGCGGTGCTAAATGCCCCTGCCTTGAGCCAGGTGTCTACATTGCCCCCTTGGCCGTGGAACAGGTACAGCACAGGAAACACTGCATCTGGATCGGCTTCATAGCACGGCGGCAGATAGATTTTCGATTCCAATGTGATTTCAGAACCGGCATTCACTTCAAACGTTTCTACTGTGCCAGTCGTCTCCGCACAGTCTTGGGTGTAACCCCAAGCGACACCTTCAAGGTCAGGCTCAAATGTAGGACTTGCGGGAGCTGGTGGTTGCTGGGCCTCTGTTGCTTGGCATGCCATGAGCAAGAAGGCAAACGGAAGTAGGAAGAGTAATTTTTTGTGCATACTATATTTTATCTGTGAATGAGGGGACTCTTGCACTTTTAATCAGACTCCGAAAATTCTCGTAACTGAAATTCCAAGTGAACAGTTTTAACTGTGCTGTCACTGATCGATTACGATAGCGATTACGACAACGAATACGAGCAAACTCGCAGCTTTTTTGAAAGTGTAAGGTATGTAACCCTGCGAGTTTGAACCTTATCCAGAACTGAGGCTATTGCTACGCGATGGCGGTAACGCTCACACGAAAACAAAAAGCCGTAAGCAACAGGGGCACTTACGGCTTTTATGTTCATTAGCAAATGGGCTTGCTAAGTGTTGAGGACAAGACTAATTTCGAATTTCCGGCACG
>JAHDBS010000603.1 GCA_020630225.1 Anaerolineales bacterium
GCATCCTATCCTCCTGATTTTCGTCACCAGAACTTTTTTATAAAGTGGTCTGAAGACGATTCATTAATCTACACAGGTGGTCTAGATCTTAACTATGAGATATGGTCGATGGATGCGCAAAATATGGTGTCAAGCTTCTGTTGTGGCGACCTAGGTTGGCTAGATTGGCATGCTGAGATATTACATCCTAACTTTGCTCGTGATTTAAGCTTCTCTCCAAATAACTCAATGTTCGCAATGAGTAGCGAAACTGGCCCTATCGGGATTTGGGACACAACAAATCAAGAGAGATTGATTGTTTTAGATAAGCACCAAGGGCGTACCAATAATGTCTACTGGAGCGCAGATGGCACACAGCTAATCACATCTGGTGATGATGGCTTCATTAGGATTTGGAGTGTTTTGGAGGAATAGCGCTCCTTCAAGGCTCTATTTACACAGCAACTCAATCAAACTGCTGCTGGTTCACCAAATTCGCATAGAACCCATCTGCCGTCATCAACTCATCATGCGACCCTTGCTCTAGCACGCCACCTTCGCCAATCACGACAATTTTGTCAGCGTGACGAATAGTAGACAGTCGATGCGCGACTACAAAGGCGGTGCGACCTTCGAGCAATTCATCAATCGCGGCTTGGACGAGCCGTTCAGTGCGCGTGTCGATGTTGGCAGTGGCTTCGTCAAAAATCAGCAAGCGTGGGTCGGCTAAGATTGCACGCGCAATGCAGAGTAACTGGCGCTGGCCTTGACTCACAGACACACCATCGCCGCCGAGTTTGGTTGCATAGCCGTCTGGCAGTTGTTGAATAAATTCATCCGCGCGGGCGGCCTTGGCAGCGGCGATGACTTGTTCATCGGTGGCGTCTGGTTTACCGTAGCGAATGTTGTCAGCAATGCTGTCTTTGAAGAGGAATGTGCTTTGCGGCACTTCGCCCAGCTGGCTGCGCAGACTTTCGACGGTCACTTCGCGTACGTCTTTGCCATCCACGGTCACGCGGCCCCCGTTGACATCGTAATAGCGTCCAACCAGATTGATGACGGTACTTTTCCCTGCGCCAGTTTCCCCCACCAAGGCGATGGTTTGTCCCGGTAAGACATCCAGCGTGAAGTCCTGCAAGATCAGCTTTTCGGTATAGCCAAAATCGACATTTTCAAAGCGCACATGGCCTTCCGCTGGTGGTAGTTCGACAGCATTCGGCACGTCGGTAATTTCGGGCGGTGTGTCTAGCAAGCCAAAGATGCGTTCACTGGCGGCAAGGGTGGCTTGGAACTGCGTATACACATTCGCCAGCCGCTGCACTGGGCTGAAGAATTGGCGGGCATAGGTCAGAAATGCGACCACAACCCCAACGCTGATCGCATCGTTGAAGGCTAGCCAGCCGCCGATCCCTGCGACTAGGACAGTGCCAATGGTGGCTA
>JAHDBS010000173.1 GCA_020630225.1 Anaerolineales bacterium
TTGGCTAAACAACCGTCATGCGTGTGCCTTGAAGATATTCAGATCTCAGATAATCTACACCGAAAGGGACGTGTGGCGAGGTCCATAGATATACCCACTTGGCAATGTGTGATGGCACATTTACACACCCATGGCTGCGTGGCAGACCGTAATTGTTATGCCAGTAAGTCCCATGAAATGCCATGCCACTACTAGAAAAGTAAGTACACCATGGCACACCGGGCAGGTCAAATCCACCCGCAGAGGCTAAGTCGCCACCTGCCATGTGGCGTGAAGCCCGTTTCCACAGAATGTTGTAATCGCCAGGCGTCGTGGTGTAGTCAACGGACTGACCGTTTTCGATGTACCAGTCACCCGTGGCGCATACTTGAGACAACACTAACTCATTGCCTTCATAGCACTCCATCATTTGGGTTTCAGTATTCACCAAGATGAACTTATCTTCCGGCTTGATATGCGGCGAAATTGGCATCAGTTCTGCAGGCATGACGCGGCGCAGGCCAATTGCTGGAGCGTAGTAATGCTCTGATTTACGCTCATCCCAGACGCGGTACCAAACGTTATCTTCGTTATCGCTTACAACTGCTGTGACCCAATACGATGATCCGTAGTAAAAACGATAAGCAATTTCAGCGTATTGATTAGCCCGCCACCGCGCATCAACGTACGGCACAGAGACATCAACTAAGAAACTGCGTGGAATAAAACGTCTTGGAGGTGTTTGGTAGTTGTACTCCACCGGCTGAACAAGCCCTGAGTGCACCCAGCCTTGCTCGATGCGATACCAGTTAGGGTTATGTTCCGGCCAATCGCCCTTAACAACATCAAAAATAGGCGCAACTTCATCCTGAGTAAGCTTATAAACAATCTCAGAATTGACATCCGGTTTAGACCGAACGTTGACGCCCCATTCAATAGATCTGCCATAGAAGCGCACATTGGGGATGTCATCTTCTGGCGGGAGTGGACGTGTGAATTTGTCATCAGCGAGAACAGCACCAGGGGCCAATAATGAGGCCACGCCTGCTGCACCAAGCTTCAGAAAACCACGTCGAGAAAACTTCAAACGCATACGACTATTATCTTACCAAAAACCAACAGCTCACTGTCACTAAGCTTACATTAGAGACTTAACAGCTATACGCCTATTTTAGACTGCTCCTTTGTCCCAATTAAACTCAAATTCAGAGATAAATTCAGGCAGAATACGGCGTGGCCGCCCTGTATTGGTATCAATCCAAACATAATGCATTGACGCGCGTGCTAACAGGACTTGATCACGCTTCCGCAGCATTGCAAAATGACGAATAACGCTAATCCGTTTAGGGTTTGTATACCAAGTATGCAGCTCTAATTCGTCATCAAGCATGGCTGGGGTAATAAGTTCTAGCTGGCGTCGTTTGACAATGATTCCAAATGCGTGTTCTTGCATCCGTAATGCCGACCAATTTAGCGCCTTGCTCATCTCCATGGCAATATCTTGGAAAAAGAATACGTACCAAGGCAAACGTAATCGATTTTCAATATCCATTTGCTGCCAAAGAACGGTGTAAGGCGCCGTAAATGACACGTTCGGCACCGTTGTAGTCTCTGGTAGTAATAAACGTGCGGCGCTCCATTCTGGAAGAACCGCGCCTATTGATTGAATCAGGCCAAATGTTATGACACCAGTTGCGGCAAGTTTGGCATCTCCATTCAAGCACTGAAATGTATAAACTCGTTTAGCAGCGCTTTTCTCATCCAGCTCAATGAAGACATCAACCGTTTCACCAAGCTTGAGCTGCAGGTTATAGTCCATTTCTTCATTGACGACCCGCCACCCCGCTGCAAGTTGAGGCTGGTGCACCGCCAATGTGTCTAGAACATAGCGCACATAAGCCACATTATTAAGATGATTGTAAGCATCGCACTCACTCGCGCGAATTTTGAAAGATTGCTGCATGCAGATTATCGAAAATTTGTTCGCAAAACTATAAGATTTCACGTATTCCAAGGTATAATAGGCGACAGTTATGCTAAGTGACACAAATGCCCTATTTGGGATGAACCCTTAGCAAAGTATATCCTGACGGAGACCATCACTTACATGGAAATTACTTGGTACGGCTTGTCTTGTTTTCGCATTGTTGAACGAAACATTGCAACAATTGTGACTGATCCTTACAGCGAAGACATTGGATTAAATCCACTGAAACTTAAAGCCGATATTGTGACATCTAGTCATGAAGCACCTGGCCACAGCAACCTTGCTGCAGTGCCAAAAGATGCATTTCAACTTACTGGCCCTGGTGAATATGAAATTGGTGGCGTGTTTATCACAGCTGTCCAAACACGCAAACCTGGGAGCAACGCCCGTAAAAATACAGCGTACACCTTCGACTACGAAACACTGACTGTCGCCCACTTAGGTGATCTAAATCACGTTCCTAGTCAATCACGTATTGAAGCACTTGGTACAGTCGATATTGCCCTCGTCCCAGTTGGCGGTGGAGAAGCGCTAAATGCGACCCAAGCAGCTGAAGTCATCAGCCTATTAGAACCATCAATTGTGATCCCAATGCATTACAAAATTGCGGATCTCAATCTCAAGCTCGACTCATTGAATAAATTCCTCAAAGAAATGGGGATTGCTAAAAACGAGCCTGAAGCTAGCTTCAAAATTAGCAAGAGCGGTTTGCCAGAAGAAACGCAAGTCGTTGTCTTGGAACCTAAGCAATAGACATGGCAAAAGGGCCAGCAAAGCTTCTGCTCAGTTGGGACATCAAGTCCAACATGGAGCAAGACTTTTTTGAATTCAATCAGCGGTCACTACAACCAGAGCTTGAGCGGCTTGGAATAGAGCCCATTGAAGCTTGGTACACCATTTTTGGGTCACAGCCCAACTTTATGGTGGAATGCGTCACAGACAGCTTCGATTCAATGTTCACAATATTGGACAGTGAAGCATGGGACGACTTACAAGGTGAACTGCTAAACTACGTTGATAATTTGCAACAGAAAGTTGTCCACGCACGTGGTGGCTTTCAGTTTTAAAGCAAATAAGACCTAAATTCCAACGCGGAGACGCTGAACGCCCTGAGTAATCATCTCTCCGCGTTCTCTGCGCCTCCGCGTTTTGCATTTATGCCAACCTCTTCCCGCATTTATCTAGACTATGCAGCAACAACACCCTGTGATCCCGCAGTGGTGGAGACAATGCTGCCTTACTTTGGTGAAGTGTTTGGCAACCCGTCTTCAATTCATCGTGATGGGCAGCGCAGTTGGCAAGCAGTCGAACAGGCGCGCAAGAGTATTGCCAAAGTGCTCAACTGCCATGCTAGCGAACTTGTTTTTACCAGTGGTGGCAGTGAAAGCGATAACCTCGCATTGCGTGGCGCCTTATTAGCGTCTGAAAAAAGCACGCCACATCTCATTACAACAACTGTTGAACATCATGCAATTGGACATACAGTCGCACAGCTAGCAAAAGAATTTGGCTGTACAGCGACCTACTTACCTGTTGACTCCGTTGGGTTTGTCTCAACTGAACAGATCAGAGATGCAATTACGCCAGACACGGTACTTGTTTCAATCATCTACGCCAATAATGAAATTGGCACTATTCAGCCAATCGCAGAGATTGCTGCAGTTTGTCGTGAAGCAAACGTGTTATTACACATTGATGCCGTCCAAGCTGGAAGTCAGCTTGACCTTGATGTAGAAGCATTAGGTATTGATCTCATGTCGCTTGGCGCTCACAAGTTTTACGGTCCAAAAGGGGTTGGCGCACTTTACATTCGTAACGGCACGCCAATTAGCGTAGTACAAACTGGCGGCGCACAAGAACAAGGCTTGCGAGCCGGCACGCACAATGTGCCACTTATTATTGGCATGGGAAAGGCAATGGAACTTGTACAAGAGCGGCGTGAAAGCTATAACGCCCGCGTAAAAGCATTGCGCGACACTTTAGTATCACGTGTCCTGAATGAATTTGAAGCCGTTAGATTGACGGGACACCCTTCACAGCGCTTGCCAAATCACGCTAGTTTTGTCTTTGACAATGTGGATGGAAATGCACTGCTAATGCACTTAGATATGGCTGGCATTTCAGCCAGCTCAGGCTCTGCCTGCTCTACGGGTAATCCGGAACCATCAGCAGTTATTAAAGCCCTAGGATTACCTGAAAGTTGGCAGCTTGGCTCATTACGTTTAACGGTTGGCATGCACACTACTGCCACCGATATTGATCGCACTATTGACGCTTTACACGACATTGTGCCACGCTTACGTGGCACGCAAGTCCGCATAACCCCAACAGTCGCATGAGCACACCATATTTAGAACCGAAACGCGTGGTTGTTGCCATGTCAGGCGGCGTCGATAGCTCCGTTGCTGCAGCCTTGCTGGTAGAGCAAGGGTACGAAGTTATTGGGCTAATGATGCGACTCTGGAGCGAACCCGGTGCAGATAACACCAGCGGGAATGCAGCCAACAAGTGCTGCACACCAGAGTCAATGGGCAATGCTCGCTACATTGCCAATCAGCTTGATATTCCATTTTATGTTGTGGACACTCAAGACGTGTTTAGACGAAAAATTGTCAATTTCTTTGTAGATGGCTACTCAAATGGGGTCACGCCTAACCCCTGTGTTGAATGTAATCGGCACATTCGCTGGGATTTCCTGCTCAACAAAGCGCTTGAATTTGGCGCAACGCACCTCGCCACCGGCCATTATGCGCAGGTCAAATATGCTGAAGATCATTACCAGCTCTGGCGTGGTGTAGACCGACATAAAGATCAGTCTTATGTGCTGAGCGTAATGGGCCAGCAACAGTTGCAGCGCGCCCTATTCCCTGTTGGGGGTATTCCAAAGCCAGAAGTACGAAAACTTGCCGAGAAATTCAACTTACCCGTTGCGAAAAAACAAGACAGCCAAGATTTATGCTTTCTAAAAGACAACGACTATCGTCGGTTTCTGCGTGATAATGCACCAAACATCATGGATCACGGTGAAATTGTTGACTCGAGCGGCAACGTCTTAGGCGAACATCTTGGATTACCAAACTACACCATTGGACAACGGCGTGGCATTGGAATTGCTGCCGCACATCCGCTATATGTTATTGGCAAAAATGCGCAAGCCAATACGCTTATTGTGGGACCAAAAGCAGAGCTTGGCACACCGTCACTTATTGCCAAGCGCGTCAATTGGGTTGACGGCATTACACCAGAAGCACCTTTCAAGGCATTAGTTCAAATTCGCTATAAAGCCCAAGCTAGACCAGCAACCATCATTCCAACAGGGGCTCACAGCATCAAGGTAGAGTTCGATGAGCCTGTTCGCGATGCAACACCAGGGCAAGCCGCTGTGGTTTATGATGGCGATCGGTGTATTGCCGGAGGAATTATTTTCGAATGACGACATTTCTGCTTGGCACTCTCATGGCAATTGCAATTGGATCTCTAGCCCATGTTGTTATGGGTGGCACCGTTGGTAAATTCGCGGCAATGTTAATCAGCGCCGTGCTCGGATTTTGGGTCGGTCATTTGCTTGGCAGCCTGGGAATGAATTTTGCATGGTTCAACATTGGGCAGCTCAACGCCCTACCAGCAATTGTCCTCAGTGCAATTTGTGCTATTGGCGCAAATTGGTTGTTACAACAAAATCCAGACCGTTAGGCATTGGTTTCTGTCCAATCTCCTAGCGAATAGCTTCTAAAGTCAATATCTTCTATAATCAGGCACATGGAAACAGAAGACGGCACCATTTACACCGAATACGGGCCTCCAAAACAAAATAACACCATGCGATGGGTCGTAATCGGCGCCATTGTTGTTTTTATTTTGATCATTGCAGCCGCCGTCGGCCTCAGCTGGGTCATGATCTCAAATCCAGCTGTCACAGAGACACTACGCGATGTGTTTATTATCTGGATGGCGCTCGTCTCAATCCTTATTGGCATAGCACTAGTCGTGCTGATTATTCAAATTGCGCGGTTGACCAACCTACTGCAGCATGAAATCAAGCCAATTTTGGAAAATACCAATCAAACAATCAACACGGTGCGTGGCACAGCTGCGTTCGTGAGTGAAAACGTCTCGGAACCAATGGTAAGAATTAGTAGCACAGTTGCTGGCGTAACGCGATTTGTGCAGTTGCTCGCACCGGGACGTAAATCAAAACGCAAGCGATAACAACAGGAGCTCAAAATGGCACGAGATGAAGGCGGCGATATCGGCGCATTTTTATCAGGATTTGTAATTGGTGGCTTGGTCGGCGCAGCAGTAGCGCTTGTCTTAGCCCCTCAATCTGGCGAAGAAACCCGCCAAATAATTTCAGAACGTGGAATTGAACTACGTGACCGCGGACAAGTTTCACTAGAAACTAGCCGGGCCCGCATTAGCGAAACCACTACACAAGTACGCGACCGCGCTGCTGGCATTAGTGAACAAGCGCGCAGCCGCGCAGTGGCAGCCCGCGATGCTGGAACAGCTTCGCTCAACTCTAGCACCGAACGTGCCAAAACTGTCATTGCAACTGGTTCAGAAAAGGCAAAGGAAACCCTGAAGAAGGTTACCCGCCGCAAACCAGCAGATGACAGCGCGGCAACATAGTCAATACAATTTGTAATATTTAGAAAGCGGCGCAGCAATGCGCCGTTTTCATTCCTCTACACTGCCCCAATGAAGCTCCTCGCGCTCTCAGATGAAGTCGTCCCATTCATTTACAGTGGTCAAATTAAAGAGCGTTATGCTGATGTTGATATCGTGATCGGCTGTGGGGATTTACCTTATTACTACTTAGAATTTGTCGTGTCCATGCTAGACGTACCGCTTGTCTATGTGCATGGCAATCATGACCATCGCCGACAGCGGATGAGCAATGACCGCATCGCCACGCATGCTGAAGGCTGCATTGATATTGACGGTAGAGTAGAGACCGTCAAAGGCATCAACTTCGCTGGATTAGGCGGTAGTATTCGGTATCGGCCTGACGGCACACACCAATACACTGAAGGGCAAATGCGACGCCGTATGCTCCGACAAGCACCAATGCTACTAGGACAACGTTTACGCGCTAAACCGCTTGATATCCTTGCAACACACTCCCCGCCTTTTGGCATCCATGACGGTAATGACCGTGCTCACACCGGCTTCAAAAGCTTCCTCAACTACCTCGATATTTTCCAGCCACGCCTCATGTTGCATGGGCACATTCACTTATACCGTGAAAAAGCACAGCCCATTACGCAATATAAGCAAACGACAATTATCAACATCTTTCCTTACCGTCTCATTTCATACGATCCGCACACTGGGCAGTTTGCCTAATTCCTAAAATCTGGACATTTAACTCACTAACCTAAGATGCTTTTCTTTGGCAGTGTTTAGGCATTTACATACTATTAAGTAGAACGGATGTATTTCAACATTCGTAAGTAGTAGGTAACAAAATGAGTATGAATTCGTATTATCAGGCGCAAGCCGAACAAGACTTTCGGCGGGCGCGGATCAAGTCTTTAGTCACAGACATTTGGGATTGGGTGCAGGGTCGCTCACGTGAAATGCTGTCTTATGACACTGTCAAAACTGAATTACGACTGGGCGGCGAAGTCTATCGTGGCACCAAGACAATTCAAGTGTCAGATATTGTTGGCAGCGTTGGCCGATATGAGGATTTTGATCGTTATTTTTTCCCAGCCAATGACCACTTACGTGATCGCTGGGAACGCGTAGACATGGCATATTATGACGCCATCAATTTGCCACCCATTGTGGCTTATCAGGTTGGAGACGTTTATTTTGTGGTCGATGGGAACCATCGGGTTTCAGTCGCGAAACAACAAGGAATTGAATATATCGATGCTGAAGTACGTGAGGCAACATGTGAAGTACCACTTACCAAAGCCGATCTAAGCATTGATAAACTGCGGATTTTAGGCGCTAGAGCTGAATTTATTCGTCGCTCACAAGTCGATCAGCTTATTCCGCAAGAAGACTTCACAACAACCATTCTAGATGGTTATCAGCAACTAACGCGGCACATTGCAGAGCATCGCTACTTTATGGGGATCGATTTCCAACGTGACATCACTGCTGAAGAAGCCGTGGTCCACTGGTATGAAGCTGTGTACTTGCCTCTGATGACATCAATCGAAGAACATGCCGTATTCGAAAAATTTCCAAAGGCGACAAAAACCGACCTCTATCTCTGGATTATGGAACGCTTGCATTACCTAAAAGAACAGCATCAGGACACATCCTTTGACACAGCTGTGGAAGACTACAGCAATACTGAAGTCAGCGACCATAATTACCTTTATCAGCCACTAGCGCAATTGCTTGGACAAGCATAAGCGCTAGTGGTTTTTATTATTCAAAACTAACGATAGAGCGTTAGTTGCTCTCCATCTTTTTCCTCGCGTAGTTTGCGGATTGCAGTCCCCACATTTCGCAAAACATCTCCCGCCAACACAGAGTCTGTAATTCCAACGTCCTCCTGCGCACATTCACCAGCCAAACCATGTACATAAACACCTAATTGAGCTGCGCCAACTGGTGTAAGACCTTGTGCCAAATACCCAGCAATTAGACCTGCTAACACATCGCCTGTCCCAGCTGTTGCAAGCGCAGCATTAGCAAATGGGGCAACAAACACATTACCTTCTGGGGTCGCAATGACTGTAAAAGCCCCTTTCAATACAACAACTTTCCGCCATTGCTGTGCGAAACGCTGCACAATTACAAGCCGATCAGCTTGAATTTCTTG
>JAHDBS010000174.1 GCA_020630225.1 Anaerolineales bacterium
CAAAAGTCAATCATTGCCAATAGCGTTTCAGTGTATCGTGAGACAGTGCTAGTAATGTAACAAACACAGTAATTGGTAGTTGCCATGAATTTTCAAGGTGAGACAACCCATCTCAACAATGAAGCTCACAAGTTACTAGTATTCCGCACCATCTAGTTTATCCAGAACGATTAGGAGGCAACAATCGGCAATGGAAACGTATACACTCGGACTCGCACTGCAAGATTATTTTCCAGTTATTTTTTCATCCTTAGGGCTTTGGGCAATTGCAGGTCTCATCAAGCGCATTGATCCTAAGTTAGGCCAAATGGCGCTGATAGCATGGCTATTGGTGACCATCGGCGGGACGATGAAAGCAACTTGGATCTTTACCTTAGCCGTTACAAACGGGGAAACAAACTTAGTCTTTTTTGACAAAAGCTTGTTTGTTTGGCTTGGCATTGGCTTTTTGTTTATGAGCTATGCAATTAGCTATGCTTGGCGCATTATTGATAGCAACAGCCCACGTGAATCTGTTTGGCGGTGGCCGCTAATTACAACGGTTTTATTCTTTGTGATTGGTGCCGTCTTAGGGTTACCTAACCCTGCAGTAGATGCTTGGCGCTTTTTGTTCCTAGGTGTGATGACCGTCGGGAATGTTGCCATGGCTGTGCTGCTAATTCGGCAAGCGCGTAAACAAAATCAAGGGACTGTTGCGTTATTGTTTACCTTCAATGTCTTGGTAATGTTTATCTTGGCAGGAATGGCGCGAACTGAACAGACTGTTGTCATGCAATGGATGTCGCAAATCTTCAATACCTTGGCACAAATTGCGTTTTGGGTTGGTGGTGTTCAGTTAGCGCGCGGTACAGTTGAGTACATGGCGCAAAAGAAGAAAAGCACTCAAACCTCAGACTATGTAGCGCCTGTAAGTCTTGAGCAGGCCGTCCGCGGATAGTTTCAGACTGCAATTTCAAAAATCAAAGGTCAATGCGCAACAACTGTGCATTGGCCTTTTTTGATTCTCAAACAATGGCGAAATGCCTCCCGCGTTGACTTGATAAAATACTTGCAATCCATCCTCAATAGGTGGTTTTGGAAAGGACACTTCAAATCACATCTATTGCAAGCCTCATCATTTTTGGAGTTGCAGCATGTCACAAGCAAATACGAACGAAATGCGTAAATCCGCCAAAGAGCTGCCGTGGCAGCAAACGGCGTGTATTTTATGTTCATTGAACTGTGGAATTGAAATCCAAGTTGACGACCGTCAGTTGGTCAAAATACGCGGTGATAAGTCGCATCCAGCATCGCAAGGGTATTTGTGTCAGAAAGCAGCGCGTTTAGATCATTATCAAAATCACTTGCAGCGCGTAACCAATCCGCTCAAGCGAATGCCAGACGGCACATTTGCGCCAATTATGTGGGACACTGCCATTGCGGAAATTGCAGCCAAAATTAATACCATCAAGACTGAATATGGTGGTGAAGCGTTTGCCTATTACGGCGGGGGCGGACAAGGAAATCACTTGCCGGGGCTGTATGGCACGGCGCTACGTGCGGCTTTGGGCACACCGTATCTCTATAGTTCGCTGGCGCAAGAAAAGACAGGCGACTTCTGGGTCAACGGGCGCTTGTTTGGCCGCCAGACGAACCATGTGACAGAAGGCATTCATGAAGCCGATTTTGTGTTTCTGATTGGGACTAATCCTTTTCAATCACATGGGTTTCACCAGTCGCGTAAGGTGTTGCGTGAGCTTTCGAAAGACCCGAATCGCACCTTGGTTGTGGTGGATCCGCGTAAGACTAAAACGGCCGAGCTTGCCGATGTTTACTTACCGATTAAGCCCGGCACAGATGCGTTTCTAATGACTGCGATGTTGGCGCAGCTAGTTCAAGAAGGTTTGGTCGATGAAGCGTTTCTAAACACGCATACTAATGGCTACGCGGAACTTGCTGCGGTGCTGCAGAAGATTGATGTGTCTGCATACATTGCTAAGACAGAATTAGATGAAGACACCGTGCGGCAAATGACGCGCGACTTGGCCGCAGCGCAAGCGGTAAGTACACGGCATGACCTGGGAGTCGAGATGAGCTTGCATAGCACGCTGAATACCTATTTAGAGAAGCTGCTGTTTTTGCTAACTGGGAATTTTGGGCGTGCCGGCACTAATAATTTGCATGTGCAGTTTGCGCCAGTCATTGGGCATTCGCCAGACATCAATCATGAAAAGAATAAGCGCACTAAGGTGACGGGCATGGCGCAAATTAGCCGCATGTATCCGCCTAATGTGTTGCCGCAAGAAGTGTTGACCGATCATCCTGAGCGTCTCAGGGCTGTCATTGTCGATACTGCCAACCCTGTGCAAACCGCAGCCGATTCGCAAGCGTACCGGGATGCGTTTGACAAGCTTGAACTGGTTGTCGTGATTGATGTGGCGTTGACAGAAACCGCTGAGCTGGCGGATTATATTTTGCCTGCCCAAACACAGTTTGAGAAAGCTGAGGCTGCATTTTTTACGCTGACTTGGCCAGAAACGTTCTTCCATTTGCGTAAACCAATCTTGGCACCAGAAGGTAATACGTTGCCGGAGCCTGAAATTTATCGGCGGCTTTTGGTGGCGATGGGTGCAATCCCAGAAGCGTTGCCAGAGTTAGAGGCGCTAGCGATGGAACATATGAAGGACCCTAGTTCGATGCAGTTTGCAATGGCATTTCAAATGGCGTTGATGCAAAATCCGGGTTGGCAGAAACTTGCGCCAGTGTTGCTGTATGCCACGTTGGGCAAAGCGCTCCCGCCTGAGAAAAAATCTGGTGCTGCTATATGGGGCGTTGCTCAGTTTTATGCCCAGCGACATGAAGCTGAGGTGCGTGCTGCTGGCTACACTGGAGACGGTTTCATGCTGGGTGAAAACTTATTTCGAAAGATTTTAGATAGCCCAACTAGTGTCAAGATTAGTGAACACACATATGCCGACTCTTGGAAGATCATGAAACATAAGGATGGCAAAATCCATTTGTTTATTCCCGAAATGGCAGCTGAAATTGAAGGGCTAGCAACTGAAGACAACACGCCCGATAGCGCTTATCCCTTGATATTGGCCGCTGGCGAACGTCGCGATTACAATGCAAATCAAATCTATCGTGATCCGGCTTGGCGCAAGATTGATCGGGATGGGGCGCTGCGTATTCATCCATTAGATGCCGCAGCGAGCGGTGTCGATGATGGTGCTGAGGTGTTCTGTGAGTCTGAACGTGGCCGCATTCGAGTGGTCGCTGCTTATGATGAAGCTCAACGCCGTGGGTTTGTCTCTTTGCCACATGGGCATGGCATGATGTATCCAGATTTAGAGAAGGAAGAGCTTGTTCAGCATGGCCCGCGCCTGAATGAACTCACGTCTGCAGACTGGTGTGATCCCATTGCAAAGACGCCATATCATAAATATGTGCCAGTCCGGCTCTCGTCCATCGCTGGCTAAATCAACTCAGTTGACCTGAAATTTAAATGCTACAACGTTACTTTTCGCCACTTGTTCCTTTTCTTGCGGGATGGGTCATTTTATTTCTTTCTCCGTTCCAAGTGCTAAGTGTCGTCAATGGAATAGCACAGCTTTTACTCTTTGCGATTGTGGTGTGTCTGCCAACTTGGCGCACGGGCCGCATGTCTTATGTTGACATTGGCTGGCCGATGGGCGTTGCGCTAATTGGTGCAATCACGTTGCTATTTACAGAAGGTGACCCTGTACGGAAAGCGCTCGTTAGCTTGGCATATTTATGTGTCGGCTTACGAATGGGTCTTATGGCAATTCTGATGTGGTGGCGGGGGCATCTATCACGTGAATTGCCGCGTTACCAATATCAACGGCGGCGCTGGGAGCGGGCTGGAAAAGAAAACGTGACGTTAGCTATGCAGGTGGAGGTCTTAATCCAAGGGTTAGCGAATGCATCGTTTTTGGCGGTGCCGGCGTTGCTAATGTCGGCAAATCCAGACCGAACATTACATTGGCTAGAAACAGCTGGACTAACCATGTGGCTATTCTTCTTTGTGATGGAGACCGTAGCCGATCGACAAAAATTGAATTTTGCACGCGAGATGCGCGCCCAAGATAAAAAGCGCCAAGTTTGTAACGTTGGGCTATGGCGCTACAGCCGACACCCAAATTACTTTGCGGAATGGATGGTTTGGAATGGCCTAATCATTACATCTATTCCCTCTTGGTTTGCGCTCTTGGACCAGACGTCATTTGTGATTTGGGTTGCCCTTGGCGCCATGCTAGTGTTTACCTCGCGCCTAATGTACACGACCTTGGTGTATTACACGGGGGCAGTGCCAGCGGAATATTATTCAGTCCAAAAACGGCCAGATTATGCTGAGTATCAGCAGCAGACGAATATGTTTTTTCCAGGGCCAGTGAAAGAATAGGGTTCACAAGTCAGAATCAAAAAAGCTCAGCATTTCGCTGAGCTTTTTGTTTTGCAATTTTGTCTGCTAGAACCCGAGCGAGCGCCCAACAATTTCACGCATGATTTCGTTAGAGCCAGCCCAAATGCGATCTACACGGGCATCTAAGAAGAATTTGGCAACTGGATATTCCAGCATATACCCATAGCCACCGTGTAATTGCACACATTG
The DNA here is from genome assembly GCA_020630225.1 of Anaerolineales bacterium. GTDB lineage: Bacteria > Chloroflexota > Anaerolineae > Anaerolineales > UBA6668 > JAHDIM01. The sequence continues at coordinate 4,613 of JAHDBS010000174.1, forward strand.
GTCAATGACACGGCCCGACATTTCAGTACACCACATCTTTGCCATAGCAGCTTCTTCTGCTGACAACTCTTTACGGCTTTGACGCATGATGTATTCATCAACATAAATGCGGCCAACGGTTAGTTCTGTTTTCATTTCAGCAAGCTTGAAGCGACTGTTTTGGAATTTACCAATGGCGCGGCCAAAAGCAGTTCGTGATTCACAGTAGGCAACCGTTTGACGAAACGCTTCTTCAGCACCAGCCACAGCAGCAATTGCAACCAACAAACGCTCTTGGGCCAAATTGTGCATCAGGTAGCGCATGCCTTTCCCAAGCTCACCAAGTACATTCTCAACTGGCACTTTGACGTCTTTGAAGTAAAGCTCAGCAGTGTCTTGTGCATGACGGCCAACTTTTTCCAAGTTGCGGCCCCGTTCAAAGCCTTCCATGCCACGTTCAAGCACAACCAAGCTTAGTCCGTCCGGCTGGCCATCAGTAATGGTTTGGACAGCAGTCACGACAATATCGGCTGAGATGCCATTTGAAATAAACGTTTTCTGACCATTGAGAACATAATGGTCACCATCTTTGATAGCCTTCGATTGAATACCGCGCAAATCGCTGCCAGTGTTTGGCTCTGTCATTGCCAGTGCGCCAATGTATTCGCCAGTTGCAAGCTTTGGTAACCAGCGGTGCTTTTGCTCTTCTGAGCCAAATGCCATGAGGTATGGAACACACAATTCATTGTGCACGCCAATGCCTGGTCCACTCGCGCAAGCGTATGAAAACTCTTCACTGATCATGGCATTGAAGCGGTAATCATCTTCGACGCCTAAACCACCATATTCTTCAGGCACATCCATACAAAGGAAGCCTGCGTCACCAGCTTTGGTCCAAAACTCGCGATCAATAATGCCAGCCTTTTCCCATTCTTCATGGTGTGGGGTGACTTCGCGTTCAATAAATTTCCGCAAGGAATCGCGGAACATAACATGTTCTTCAGTTAGATATTGTGCTTGCATGGGGTTGTGATGTGTGTGCCAATTAGGGTGAAATTGTGATGACCAGCGGTCACTGACCTGTAGTCATTATAACGATCTCCGAATGTTTTGCAAACTGTTGCAAAAAGTGGAATCGTATTGCAGGCCGCATATAATATGGGCCATGCCTCAGAACAGTCCACGACAAGTCGTCACGCTCACGAGCCACCGTTGCGGAGAACACAATGTGTCATCCTATGCTGCAGCGATTGCATATCACACAATTATTTCATTAGCACCGCTCATGCTGTTTGCAGTCTCTATTAGCAGCCGCTTTTTTAGTGAAGAGCAAACCATTGAGCAGTTGGTAACAACAGTGACCACTGTTACGGGGCCGCGGCTGGCCAATGCCATTGGGCGAATTGCCTCTCAGCTAAATACACCAGATGGCAATAACGTCTTGTTTACAACAATTTGGTTCTTGGTGACCTTGTTTGCAAGCTCAAATGTCTTTCGTCAACTCGTTGTTGCCTTAGATACCATCTGGGAAATACCTTACCAACCCGTGCGTCGCACCAATGGGGTGATTGAGTGGGGGCTAACGCGCGCGCGTAAGTACATAGTGGGGCTGCTGATGACGCTGTTAGCTATTTTTTCTTTGCCCGTCTTGCTGGTAACTGGGGTGCTTATGAATAGCTTCTTGCTATATTTTGAGAGTTGGTTGCCCGGCATTGCGCGCATTGTGCCATTGTTTACATTTGTGCTTGTTCCCAGCGTCTTAGTTGTGTTCTGCTTGCTGGTCTTTCGCTATGTTCCGAGCAAGCGGATGGCGTGGAGCGAAATTTGGGTTGGCGCAACTGTGACGGGGTTAGTGTTGGCAATTGCTGAGATTCTAATTGGACGCTACGCCAGCTTAAGCAGCATTCCTGCTTTCTATGGCGTTGCAGGTTCAATTGTCGCGCTGCTCCTCTGGGCCTATTTTTCTTCCTATATATTGCTTGTCGGTGCTGAGTTTACATATGTGTGGGGCCATTGGGACGAGCTAAGATGAGTGCTGATGGCAGGTAAGAATGCCTGCAAACGCGGCTAAACAACAAGGAATTTACACTTGTTTGTGCAATGCATGCAATTATTCCTTACCCGCATTGTGAAAATTCGCTGATTGCGGACATTGGGTGTAAAATTTGCAATAATACTGACTGTAAGTTGCAAAAAGTGTATTTTGTGCGCCTTGCGCTAAAAATTTTGCAGCAACTTCATTCGTCACACTACAAAGGAAATCACAGAAAGAGGTATCGCTATGCTTACCATCGTTGAAAAAATTGCGTTTGTGCTGCTAGCCATTGGCTGTGTCTATTTTGCATATAAGCCATTCAAGCAGATGTATGACATCATCATGCAAGGCAAGGGCGAAGACAAGCTACAGATTGATCAAATTCCAGTGCGGTTGGGGCGTGCCATTATGGCATTTCTCAATCAGGGTCAAATTATGCGCAAGGGGCGCACTTGGTCTTCTATTTTCCACACCGGGATTGCTTGGGGCTTCATCTTCTACTTGCTTGTAAATGGGGTCGATACCTTAGAAGGGTACTTGCCACACGACTGGCATTTCTGGACTGGCGATTTCTTTGTTTGGGGTCTGTATCGCTTAGCAGCTGATTTACTTTCAGTTTCAGTCTTGGTCGGGATGATTTTCTTCCTCGTTCGACGCTTCATTGCTAACGACAAAGCACTCACGGTACGCGAAAATGTCTTGCTAGATCCTAAAGCTCGTGACGGTGCAATCCGCCGTGACAGCTTGCTGGTTGGGGTATTTATGCTCTTTCACGTTGGCTCACGCTTGTTTGGCGCTTCTGCCAACTTGGCATGGCACGAAGGCGGTGTGGATGCATGGCAACCATTTGCGAGCGCACTAGCGAACATTTACGCTAGCCCGCAAGTTGCTAGCACAATGTGGCACTTCTTCTGGTGGGGCGCACTCGGATCAATTCTGTTGTTCTTGCCTTACTTCCCTCGCACTAAGCATGCTCACTTGTTCATGGGGCCACTCAATTTTGGGACTCGCCCAGACCGTGGCGCACTAGGCGCAATGAACAAGATTGACTTCGATGATGAAGAACGAGAAGAATTCGGCGCAATGAATTTCTTCGATCTTAGCCAAACCTCCATTATGGATGGCTTTAGCTGCATTATGTGTAACCGCTGTCAGGATGCCTGTCCAGCGTACACAACTGGGAAAGAGCTTTCTCCAGCTGCGATCGAAATCAATAAGCGTTATTACATGAAGAGCCACATGGACATCTTGGCCGATGGCTCTGCTGAACCACTTCCATTGGTGGGGAACATTATTAGTGAAAGCGCGCTGTGGGCATGTACCAGCTGTGGTGCTTGTTCCGACATTTGCCCAGTCGGTAATGAACCGATGATGGACATTATGGAAATGCGTCGCGCACAAGTCCTAATGGAAGACAGCTATCCAGAAGAACTTGGAAACGCGTTCCAAGGGATTGAACGTCGTGGTAACCCATGGGATTCAACGGACAGCCGCGTAGCTTGGACTGAAGGGCTTCCATTTGCAGTCCCAACCGTAGATGAAAATCCAGATTTTGAATATCTCTTCTGGGTTGGTTGTGCTGGCGCATTTGATCCAAACAGCCAAAAGACAGCACGTGCTGTAGCAACCATTTTGAACGCAGCTGGTGTTAGCTTCGCAATCTTGGGTGACCAAGAAACCTGTACTGGTGACCCTGCTCGCCGCGCCGGGATGGAATATCTCTTCTTCGAAATGGCAAGCGCTAATGTAGAGCTTCTGAACGAATATGGCGTTGATAAGAAACGCATCGTCACCGGGTGTCCACACTGTCTGACTTCAATTGGGACAGAATACAAGCAGTTCGGTGGTGACTATAAGGTCTATCACACCACGCAAATGATTTCTGACTTGGTTGGGAAAGGTAAGTTGAAGATGAACACCGACAACCAACTGGAACATGTCACCTTCCATGATCCTTGTTTCCTTGGTCGCCATAACGACATCTACGATGATCCACGTGAAGCACTCAAGCAAGCTGGGCTGACCCTGTTGGAAATGGACCGCCATGGCTCTAAGAGTTCATGTTGTGGTGCTGGTGGGGCGCAAGTCTGGAAAGAAGAAGAACACGGCACCGAAG
>JAHDBS010000175.1 GCA_020630225.1 Anaerolineales bacterium
GCTGTGTACATGCGCGTAAAGTGTTCGGCGCTTTTGAAACCACAGGCATCGGCGACCTCTGCAATCGATAGTTCGGTTTGAGTCAATAATGACCGCGCGCGGTTTAGCCGAGTGTTCAAGTAATAGCGTTTTGGCGTTAGCCCTGTGTGCGCCCGAAATAATCGATTGAGCTGCCGTTGGGAAATCCCGACTTGACGGGCAAGCTCCGGCAAGGGTGTTGGCTCAACCAGATGCTGCTCCATCAACAAAATTGCTTCGCGTAACACTTCTGGAATTGCATACCCAATTGGCTCTGCCGCCGTTGACAACTGTTGTTCATCGCCTGCACGCAGGCGTTCATGGAAAATATAGCGTGCCGCCCGGTTCGCTAATGCCATCCCTTGCTGCAATCGAATAATCTCTAACGCCACATCGACTGCGGCAGCACCGCCGCAGCAAGAAATCCGGCCATTGTCAAAGACATAGAGACGTTCATCGAGTGCGATGTCTGGAAAAAGCTCCCAGAATGAATCCATATGGTCATAGTGCACCGCCGCCCGATGGCCCTTCAACAGTCCGGCAAACGCCATCACAAACGCCCCGGTATCTAGACCCACTAAGCTTGCTCCAGCTTCTGCCTGATCACGCAACCATTGATGCAGTCTGCGTGACTTAAATTTCTCCGGCGTCCAACTGGCATTGATCACCACAAAATCAAAGCGCTCTTTTACTTTCGCAAACGGCAAGGCTGGCCCTAGGCTAAACCCGTTACTCGCCATCACCGTTGAGCCTTCAATTGACAGCAATTGCCATTCGTATAGCGGCTGACCATTCAAATAGTTCGCTGCCCGTAATGGGTCAATAAATGCATTCAAGGCCATGCTGTTGAATGCTGGCAACAAAAGCAGCCCAAAGCGGAGCGGTCGTTGCAACTCTAATGTAGAACCTTCATGCGCCATAAGGCTATTATCCTCATGGATTTGGCTAAAAAAATCAAGCGACTAACCATTGTGCTTTGTACATTTAGAGTACGCAAAAGTGCACTCACACAGCTCTTTCACACAAAGAGCATGCGCTTCACAGTAACAATCAATTTCAATTTAGAGCAGGTATCCCATGGCGCTTCCATTGCAAGAGTTAGTAGACCTCAGCACGAATTTTGACGACAACCCAAGGTTGTCATATTCCTTGCCCGCCAAAGCCTATCTCGAACAAGATTATTTAGACCTTGAACGCGAGATTGTGTACGGCAAGTCGTGGCAGTATGTTTGTCACGTTGGGCAGCTTAAGTCTCCCGGTGACTACATTACCGTTGATATCCAAGGTCAACCAATTGTGGTGTTACTAGACCGTGACCGCACGCTACGCGCGTTCTACAACGTGTGTTTGCATCGCGGACATGAGCTGTTGTCTGGCACAGGCAATACAAAAACAATTGTCTGCCCTTACCATGCGTGGTGTTACAAGCTAGACGGCAACCTGATGTCTGCCCGGTATTCAGACTGGATGGAAGACTTCGACTTTGCCGACTTCAAACTGATGGCAGTACAAGTCGAAGAATTTTGCAGCATGGTTTGGGTCAATCTTGACCCAGATGCAGCATCGCTTGCCGAACAATCCGGCGATCTCAAAAACGAAATCTTAGGCTACGCGCCTGACATTGCCGACTTGAAACATGCGCATCGGTTGACCTATCGCATCAAGGCCAATTGGAAGAGCGTGGTCGATAACTTCCTTGAGTGTTACCACTGCGCCGTGGCGCACAAAGACTTCGTTAGCTTGGTCGATATGGATAACTATCTGGTGACCACGCAAGGCATTTACTCTAGCCACATTGCCCCGGCGGGTAAAACCGAAAATTCAGCCTACGGTGTTGAAAATGCAGCTGTACAAGACCACGCTGTGTGGTGGCTTTGGCCAAATACCTGTTTGCTGCGCTATCCCGGTTCCCCAAATTGGATGGTCTGGCGTTTTATCCCAGTCGATGCAGAAACCACGGCTGAAACGTTCGACTTCTTCTTTGAAGGTGACACTCCCGACGCCGCGCAAATGGAAGCCATTGAGTACATCGATAAGGTCTTGCAGAAAGAAGATATCGATATTGTCGAAAGCGTTCAACGCGGGATGAAAACGCCTGCATATAACCAAGGACGTTTTGTTTGTAACCTAAATGGGCTTGGGGAAAGTGAGCATGCGGTGCATCACTTCCACAGCTTATATTTGAAAGCGATTGAAGGCCATATCGCTACGCTTACTAAGGACTAGGAGACACCATGAGTAGTGCCGTTTCAGAAAATTATTTAGCAGGCAAAGTCGCGATTGTCACAGGGGGCTGCGGCGGGATTGGTACCGCTATTTGCCAGCGTTTTGTCAAAGAAGGCGCAACCGTTTACGCCGCTGACATTCACACAGGCGATGGCAACGCTGCCAACATCGCAACGTATGTCCACCATGATGTCACCTCCGAAGACAGCACCAAAGCACTAATTGCACAGGTGACTGCTGACCATGACAAGCTCGATATTCTAGTCAATGCTGCGGGGATCGAGTTTGAGAAGACGATTGAAGATACGTCTTTGGAAGAGTGGAACCGCATGTTTGCAATCAACGTCACGGGCACCTTCCTGACCTCGAAGTACGCGTTACCGCTCATGCGAAATGCTGGCGGCGGCTCGATTATTAACTTTGGATCATATGACGGCTTTATCGCTGACCCACAATTGGCAGCCTACTGTGCCAGCAAAGGTGCTGTGCATGCCCTTACCAAAGCGATGGCCTGCGACCATGGCCCTGAAAACATTCGGGTCAACGCGGTCTGCCCTGGCTATGTTGACACACCCATGCTGCAAAGCTTCTTTGGTGAAGCAGGCAATATTGAAACGTTACAAAAAGCCGTGCGTGACGTGCACCCGCTTCAGACCTATGGACAACCAGAAGACGTTGCAAACCTCGTCAATTGGTTAGCGGGTAATGAGGCGCGCTATGCGTCTGGTCAACTGTGGGTGCTAGACGGTGGTCTCTCTGCCCAAGTGCAACAAATGCGACTGTAGGAGCAGCCATCATGCCAAAATCTGTCATTATTACCTGTGCTGTGACGGGTGGAATTCACACACCCACCATGTCACCTTACCTCCCCATCACGCCAGATCAAATTGCGGATGCCGCCATCGGTGCATCTGAGGCTGGGGCAACCATTATTCACTTACACGCCCGCAACCCTGAAACGGGCAAACCCGATTCGCGCCTTGAAATCTTTGAGCAATTCTTACCAAAGATCAAAGATGGCTGTGATTCTATTCTCAACATTTCTACAGGGGGCGGTCTTGGGATGTCCCGTGAGCAGCGCATTCTTGCTGCAAATACGTTTAGCCCGGAAATGGCGTCGCTCAACGTTGGCTCAATGAACTTCGGCATTTTCCCGATGGCCGAAAAATATGACAACTGGCAACATGAGTGGGAACCAGCGTTCCTGAACATGACGCAAGACTTCATCTTCCCTAACACTTTCGCTGACATTGAATTCATCCTGAAAGAACTGGGCGAAACGCACGGCACTCGCTTTGAATTTGAATGTTACGACCTTGGTCACTTGTATAACTTGGCTTACTTTGTCAACAAAGGCATGATCAAGCCGCCGTTCTTTGTACAAATGGTGTTTGGCGTGTTAGGTGGCGTTGGCGCGGATTTAGACAATCTTGTTCATATGCACAACGTGGCCAACAAACTTTTTGGCGATGATTATGAATGGTCTGTGCTTGCTGCTGGGCGACATCAAATGCCGTTCGGAACACAGTCTGCCATGCTCGGTGGCAACCTGCGCGTTGGATTAGAAGACAGTCTTTACATTCGACGCGGCGAGTTAGCGACCTCAAATGCGCAGCAAGTTACTCAAATCCGAAACATTATTGAAGGGCTAGGGCTAACCGTCGCCACGCCAGCAGAAGCCCGTGAGCGGCTCGCACTGAAAGGTGTGGAACACGTCAGTTTCTAAGCAATAGCGCATCAAGCTGAGCAATTATGCTGGTTTAAGACTGAGATGTGTCATCACGAACACGTTTGCAAAGCGTCTAAGTTGAATAAAGCATCGCGTGTGAGGGATCTGAAGATAGCACCTTCTGGCCCATAGTTCAGATGGTTCGCACGCGCACATTTCTTTTACTTGAAGTCACTTCGTCCGTGCTCTCCATGACACGACCTTTGTTTTGTTATGACATCCCTACGTTTTAAATATTCCACCGTTTACTTACATGTTTATCTGCCGCCGCGCAGAGTGACACTACACCCAACCAGACTCACCTTTGCATAGGAGGACAACATGCAAACGAATCAACTTATCAATGGCGAACTTGTCGCTGGGGCTGGCGAAGCGCTGCCTGTCATCGACCCCGCAACTGGCGAGAGCGTTGTCACCATCAACGAAGCGTCTCCAGAGCAAATCGCAGCGGCGGCAGCCTCTAATGAAGCGGCCTTCGATAGCTGGTCGCGCACCACACCGGCTGAAAGAAGCGCCTTACTCTTGCAACTTGCAGACGCGTTAGACGCGCATACGCCGGAACTTGCCAAGCTCGAAAGCATTGACTGCGGCAAACCGCTTGCCAGCGCAGCAGCCGATGAAATGCCGCTCACTATCGATACGTTCCGCTTCATGGCAGGAGCAGCCCGAACCATGACAGGGTCTGCGGCCGGAGAATATGTTGAAGGGCATACGTCCATGATCCGGCGTGATCCGGTCGGTCCCGTCGCGGCCATCGCGCCATGGAATTACCCGCTAATGATGGGCGCATGGAAACTGGCTGCCCCCTTGGCAGCAGGCTGTACGGTCACGCTCAAACCATCCGAACTTACGCCATTGTCCACGTTACGCTTTGCTGAAATCATGAACGATATTCTGCCAGCTGGTGTCGTCAATGTGATCCACGGACGCGGGGCTACCATCGGGCATCAGCTCATCAACGCACCTGAAATGGAAGCCATTAGCGTGACAGGCTCTCCTGCAACCGGCATGGCCGCAATGAAAGCCGCCTCACAACAGATTCGGCATGTCCACCTTGAACTTGGCGGGAAAGCGCCTGTTATTGTATTCGAAGACGCGGACATCGAAGCCGTCATTGAGACCATTCGCGGTGGCTCTTACTTCAACGCTGGGCAAGACTGTGCGCAACCTTGTCGCATCATGGTTGCCGACAGCATCTATGACAAGTTCGTCGCTGATCTGGCCGCAGCGGTCAGCACCATTCAACTGGGTGCCCAAGAAGAGGACGGCGTCGAAATGGGGCCGATTATCTCTGAGAAGCAACGTGCAACAGTTGCCGGTTTTGTGGATCGGGCTCGTGAAACGGCAGAGATTGTCACAGGTGGCAATAATGCCAACAGGGCGGGATTCTTCTATGAACCAACCGTGGTCGCCAATGCAGACAACGACGCTGAAATTGCTTGCAGCGAGGTCTTTGGACCAGTGGTATCTGTCTCGCGCTTTTCAGATATGGAAGACGCTTTGAAATGGGCCAATGCCAGCCGCTATGGTCTGGCCTCTTCCGTTTGGACGAAAGATATTGGCCGCGCGATGGCGATGACTAGCCGCCTGCGCTATGGCTTCACTTGGGTCAATACCCACGGTGTGGCTTCGCCAGAAATGCCTTGGGCCGCAATGAAAGGCTCTGGCACTGGCTGTGACATGTCGGTTTACTCACTGGACGCCTACACTGCCATCCGGCACGTGATGATTGCACACTAGTCGATGACTTCTTTACAAGGAAAAACAGCGTTGGTCACTGGCGGTCGTCAAGGCATTGGGCGCGGCATTGTGGATGCGTTTGTGGCCGCTGGCGCAACGGTACTGACCTGTGGCCGCGGAAAACGCCCTGCCGATTTGCCATCCAACATACACTGGTTGACCGCAGATGTTAGCAAGGTGGCCGATGTCAACCAGCTACGCGACAAAGTCACCGCAGATTTCGACACGCTCGATATTTTGGTCAATAATGCAGGCGTCCAGCTTGAAAAAACAATTGTTGACACCACCGATGCCGATTGGGATCTGGTCATGGGCGCGAATGCCAAAGGTACTTTTCTGATGTGCCGTGCGCTAATTCCGCAGATGTCTGCGGGCGGCTCCATCATCAACATTGGGTCCATTTCGGGCCGCGTGGCTGACCCTGGCTTAGCGCTCTACAACGCCTCAAAAGCATTTGTTCATGGCCTAACGCGCTCAATTGCGGTCGATCATGGTCCGGCTGTGCGCTGCAACGCCATCCTGCCCGGTTGGATTATGACCGGCATGGCAGACGCGGCCTTTGAACAAGCCAATGACCCAACGGCAGCAAAGCAAGATGCGCTTGCGCGTCACCCAGCTGGCCGCTTTGGGAACCCGCAGGACATTGCCAGCATGGCGCTTTGGCTTGCCTCTGACGCTGCCGCGTTTGCGACTGGTCAGTGTTTCACGGTTGATGGCGGCATGACTGCTGCCTCACCACTCAACCCAGGATTATTCTAATGACAACTTTTGAACGTGCTGCCGTGCTTGGCGCAGGCGTCATCGGGGCAAGTTGGACCTCGTTATTTTTGGCCGCAGGGCTAGAAGTTGATGTCTACGATCCAATGCCCAATGTTGAAGACAATGTTCGCGCTTACATTGCAAATGCTTGGCCGACGTTGGAAGCCCTTGGACTTACCACCAATGGCAATCCCAACCGGGTCAATTTTTATTCATCGGCGGCTGAGGCTGTCAAACAAGCGCAGTTTGTGCAGGAAAACGTACCAGAGCGCATTCACATCAAGCACGCCTTGTTCGCTGAAATCGAGCCCCATTTACTGCCCGACGCCATTGTCGCCTCATCCGCTTCAGGGCTGATGGTCAGTGAGATGCAAACCGGCTGGAAAAATCCAAGTCGCTTTATATTGGGGCATCCATTCAATCCACCGCACCTAATTCCGCTGGTTGAGCTGCTAGCCAATGACAAAACGGAAGCTGGCGTGCTGGAAGAGGCCGAAGCCTTTTACAAACTAGTGGGCAAAGTCACCGTTCGGGTTCAGAAAGAGGTGCCAGCGCATATTGCCAATCGGCTGCAAGCGGCGGTTTGGCGGGAGGCAATCTCATTGGTGACCAATGGCGTTGCTTCAGTGGAAGACGTGGACAAGGCCATGTGGGCTGGCCCCGGCTTGCGTTGGGCAGCAATGGGACCACACATGCTCTTTCACTTAGGCGCTGGCGCTGGCGGCTTAGAAGAATTCTGCAACCGTTACAGCCCAAGCTTCCATCGCTGGTGGGACACGCTTGAAGATGTACGCATTACGCCTGACGTCGCTGCCCAGCTTTTTGCTGGCATTCAAGCAGAAGCAGGCGAGCAAGATGTCGCGACCATCGCCGCCCAGCGCGATGCGATGATTGTGAACATGCTCAAAGGCACAATGCCATTGCGAAAATAACAACCCCTAACAAAACGCCTTCCTAAACCGAAGGCGTTTTGTGTATAAAGATAATATGGATCTCGGCGAACACTATCCCTGTCTCAACGTCAAAAACTTAGCGGCCTCAATTGACTTCTACACTAGGCTCGGTTTCACAATGCTGGAAGATCATTCAGCTGAAAACTGGGCCATATTGCAACACAACAACATGGTGGTCTGCCTGTTTCAAGAAATTATTGAAAACAATCTGATCAATTTTCGGGGTGGGGATATTGAAGCTATTGTGACGCAAGCTGAAGAAAATGGTCTTGCGTTTTCACAACCAGCGACACAAGAAGTTGATGGCTCTTGGAGCGCAGAGATCGTAGATCCGGACGGTAATCACATTTACTTCAACACCTTCGCAGACGAACGCGAGCAGTATGTGAAGACTGGCCGACTCATTGATTATTAGAAATGAGTACGCGGATTTTTGGGATGACACGGATTGGCGACCGCCAAATCCGCGCAATCCGTGTAAATCCGCGTACACGCTTGTGTTTACATTGCCGCCATTTGCATGACAGAGAACGTTGTGCCTTCGGTGCTGCCTAACACTGCCATTTTCCCAACGGGTGTATCAAATGGGGCAGTGACCACACTGCCGCCAGCCGCCTTTGCCGCTTCAACAGCTGCCTCGCAATCATCCACAGCAAAATAAATATGCCAGTGCGGTGGAATGCCGTCCATAGGTGGTTTCATCGTGCCACACACCATGTTTTCACCAAGCATAAAGCCAGTGTAAGGCTCCCCTTCACCCATTGGCTGTGACACGCCTGTCAACCCGAGTGATTTATAAAATTCAAATGCCTTCTCAGTGTCAGGTGTCACAACTTCAGACCACACAAATGCACCATGTTCATTCACAAGTTCAGCCCCTTTGTGCGCCGCCCCTTGCCACAAGCCAACAAAAGCCCCAACCGTGTCTTGCAAAATTGACATCCGGCCCTGATCCATCACATCCATTGGCGGCATAATGAGCGACGCACCAGCGTCTGTAGCAGCAGCCGTTGCTGCGTCGGCATCATCTACAGCAATGTACATACTCCAAACATCTGCCATGTTGGCTGTTGCGTCTGTAGACTGTGCTAACCCCGCCACAGATTTACCATTCTTCATTGCCATGCTGTAAAAACCACCGCCCGGAATTGGACGGTCTTCATAGTCCCAGCCAAACACTGCGGTATAAAACGTTTTTGCAGCGTCTAAATTTGAGCTATTCAGGTCGATCCAGTTTGGGGTGCCGTGGGCGTAACTTTCTTTGATTGCCATTTGAGGTCTCCTTCCTAATCTGTTGTTTACATCGAACAG